>NZ_JAAAPJ010000003.1:300000-569568 GCF_009909145.1 Corallococcus silvisoli | reverse complement strand
CGCCTCGCTGAAGAGGCGCGTCTCGCTGAATCGGCGCGACTTCAGGCGCTCGAAGAGGCACGTCTCGCTGAAGAGGCTCGCCTCGCTGAAGAGACCCGCCTCGCCGAAGAGGCGCGTCTCGCTGAATCGGCGCGACTTCAGGCGCTCGAAGAGGCTCGCCTCGCGGAAGAAGCCCGTCTCCGTGCAGAAGAAGAGGCCCGCCTTGCCGCGGAAGCCGCCGCTCGCATCGAAGCCGCCCGCCTCGCCGAGGAGGCTCGACAGGCCGAGGCCGCGCGCGCTCACGCCGAGGCAGCTGAAGCCCAACGCCAGGCCGAAGCCACCCGGCAGGCCGAACTCCACCGCCTCGCCGAAGAAGCCCGTCGCGCGGAGCAGGCCCGCGCCGCCGAAGCCGCCCGCCTCGCCGAAGAGGCCCGCGCCGCCGAAGCCGCCCGCCTCGCCGAAGAGGCCCGTGCCGCGGAGGCCCAGCGCCGGTCCGAACTGGGCAAGCCCGCCCATCCTCCCTCCCTGCCCCGGCGCACCCGTCCGGTCGTCCCCCCCACGCCGCCCCCCGTCCTCATCCCCGTCGCCGCCGCCACGGAAGAGCCCGAACCCCTGTCGCTCGGGCCCGAGGACATCATCCTCACCGCGGAGCCCGAACCTGCCGCCGTGGCGAACTCGTGGGCGGACTCCATCCCCACGTCCCCCCGTGACGCCCTGGAGCTGCCCACCGGCGACGACACCGCCGCCCTCGGCGACGCCCGCAAGCGCGCCCAGGCCGCCCTGCTCCAGGACATGGCCGAGGCCCTGCGCCGCTCGGCCTCCGTCCCCCTGGACCCTTGGCTCACGGAGGAGTCCTCGCGCTTCCCCGTCGCCCCGCCCCCGGAACCCGACCTGCCCCTCCTGGAGGTCGAGCCGGAGAGCTGGGGCGACATCGTCCCGGCCGCCGCGCCCCTCCCCGACACCCGCGCACCCGCCCCGGTCGCCCCGGTCGTCCCCGTCCAGGCCCCCCCCCAGCCCGACCTCTGGGCCGTCCAGCCCCCGAAGTTCCCCGCCGCCGCCTCCCCGCCCGTGCGCCCCGCCCGCGCCAGCGAGGACGACCTCTGGCGCATCGTCTCCTTCGACGAGTCCAACGACCCCGCCCAGAACCTCACCGCCTCCTTCGAGGCCGCCCTCCAACAGGTGGACGCCCACCTGGAAGCCCTCATCCGCTCGGACGTCCGGTCGGCGGGGGATGCCAACGAATTCCTCGTCGAAGCCATCGTCGAGGCGACATTCGAGCCGCTGCCTTCTCTGGGCTCCTCCGCCTTCCCCGGTGACAACGGGGGGGCTTCTGGCCAGACTGAGGACGGGTTGTCCGGCGATCTGGACGACTGGGATTTTGACGAGGACGACGTGGCGGCCGAAGACCCTTCCAACCCCGACGAAGCCTCCAAGCTCCGGCGCCAGCGCCTCCTGCGCCGCGCCATGGAGAACATGGGCACGCTCGGCGCCCGTCCGGTCCCGCCCACCCCCGCGGCCCCGCCGGCCTCGCCCGAGGGCGCCGCGCCCCCGCCCGCCGCCGTCGCCGCCCCGCCCGAACCCCCCAAGCCCGACGAGGGCCGGCTCGCGCAGCAGATCGAGCAGCGCTACGCGGACATCCAGGCGAAGAAGGACCACTTCGTCACCCTGGGCGTGCCGCACGACGCGTCGCGCGATCAGGTGAAGGCCGCCTTCCTGAGCCTCGCCAAGCTCTACCACCCGGACCGGCTGCCCCCGTCGCTGCCCCACCTGGCGCAGAAGATGACCTCCGTCTTCGAGTCCATCCGCGAGGCCTACGAGGTCCTCCACGACGACACGCGCCGCAAGAACTACGTCCTGGCGCAGCAGGGCGCGCAGGCCGCCCCCAAGCCCCCGCCCGCGCAGGCCCGCCCCGGGAGCCCGGGCACCGCCCGCCCCAACACCAACGCGGACGACCTCTTCCGCATGGGCGAGGTCTTCTTCCGCAAGCGCGACTTCGTCGCCGCCAGCGAGCACTACGAGCGCGCCAACGCCCTGGACCCCAGGCCCGTGTACCTGGCCGCGCACGCCTGGTCCGTCTACATGGATCCCGCGCGCAAGGCCGACATGCCCCGCGCCAAGCAGTGGATGGCGGACGCGGTGCGCACGGATCCCAACTGCGATCGCGCCCACTACCAGCTGGGGGTCATCGCCCGAGTGGAAGGGGACATGGATCGCGCCGAGCGCCACTTCCGGGAAGCGGTGCGCGCGAACCCCAAGCACCTGGAGGCGAACCAGGAGCTGCGGCTCATCGACATGCGCAAGAAGAACCCGCCCAAGAAGGGTCTCTTCCGCTGACCTGCCTGTCCTCCGGGGAGGGAACCGGTCGGTTTTCCGGACAGTCCCGCCCATTGACACACCTGGAAACCGGACCCGATGCTTGCCCCCACGGGGCGCGTCCGATGGATCCGCCGCCCCGCCCGTCTTGAAAGGCATGCCACGTGGCCAAGCAGCACCTGCTCCTCGTCGATGGTGACGCGAAGAGTCTGCGCGTGATGGAGGTCAGCCTGAAGAAGGCGGGCTTCTCCGTCACGACGGCGATTCATGGCAAGGATGCGCTGGAAAAGGTCCAGATCAGCCCGCCGGACCTCGTGCTCGCCGACACCAAGATGCCGGAGATGGACGGCTTCGAGCTCTGCAAGACGCTCAAGTCCGACGAGCGCTTCAAGTTCATCCCCTTCGTCTTCCTGACGAACCAGAAGTCGGTCGAGTTCAAGGTGCGCGGCCTGGAACTCGGGGGCGACGACTACCTGACGAAGCCCATCTACATCAAAGAGATCGTCACCCGCGTGAAGATGATCCTTCAGAAGGCCGAGAAGGAACGCATCGAGAAGCGGGAGACGACCAAGGGCGGCTTCGCGGGAAGCCTGGCCGACATGGGCGTCGTGGACCTGGTCCAGACCTTCGAGATCGGCCGCAAGACGGGCGTCATCTCCATCCAGGGCGAGCGCACCGGCACCGTCTACTTCAAGGAAGGCCGCGTCATCGACGCGGAGCTGGGGCGCCTCAAGGGCGAGAACGCCTTCTACCGCCTGTTGAACACGTTCGAAGGTCAGTTCGACGTGCAGTTCACCACGCTCGACCGGACCGAGCGCATCGAGGTCTCCACCCAGGGCCTGCTCATGGAGGGCATGCGCCGGCTGGACGAGTGGGGCCGGATGCTCGAGCAGCTTCCGCCGCTGGAGACGGTCTTCGAGATCGACTACCACCAGCTGGCGGACCGCCTGTCGGAGATCCCCGATGAGGTGAACGGCCTGCTGCGCCTGTTCGATGGCAAGCGGGCGCTGTCGCGCGTGGTGGAGGACTCGGACTTCGAGGACCTGGCCGCGCTGGGCATCATCAGCAAGCTGTACTTCGAAGGGCTCATCCGCGAGCTGGGCAACGCCCCGCTGGAGCCCGTGCAGAGCAGCAAGCCGGGCATCGAGCAGTGGCTGAACACCGCCCCGCCCATCCCGGTGGAGGTCGCGCCCGCGCCCGTGGTGGAGGCCCCGGCGCCCGTGGCGGAGGCCGCGCTCACCGAAGAGCCCGCGCACGCCGAAGAGCCCGCGCCGGTCGAGCCCGTGGAAGAGGTCACGCCCGTGGCGGAGGTGGCGCCCGCGCCGCTCTCCGCGCAGCCCGCGCAGGTGATCGTCTTCCCGCCGCGCCCCCGTCCTGGCGACGGGGGGCCTCCCGCGTTCGGGGAGGACTCCTCGGAGCCCGTCGTCCCGCCGCTGTCGCAGGAGGGCTCGGCGTTCCTGGTGGAGCCGCCCCCGGCGCACCGCGCGGTGGACCATGCGCGGCGCAGCCTGCTGCTCGACTGGAGCCGGGTGGACACGGAGGGCCTGAGCTCGTCCAGCACCTGGGGGCCCGGTTCCCCGTGGTCGTCCGGGTCCCGCGCCCCCGCGCCGAGCCCGTTCACCGCCGCGCCCGCGCCCGCGCCCGTGGAGCCGCTGCCGTCGCGCCCGCCCATCTTCGGGGGAGCCGCCATCGCGCCCAGTCCGCTGGCGCCGGTGCCGCCGCCGACGCCGGCCCCGCCCTCGTCCGAGGTGACGCTGGTCAGTGGCACGGAGCCCCACCAGGACGTGGAGCCGCAAGCCCTGGAGCCGATGGAGGAGTCCGCGCCGCAGCAGCTGGCGCTGCCGCCCTACCCGGGCCACGGCATCGTGCCGCCCCAGGTGGCCCCCGCGACCCTCAACGTCGAGTTCTCCGAGGCAGCGCGCTCGGCCTGGGCCTCGTCCTCTCCCGAACAGGAGCCTGCCGCCGCGCAGGAGCTGCCCGCGTCGGAGGCATACTTCACGGAGCCCGTGGTCGAGCCGCCCTCGTCCAGCGCGAACGCCTCGGTGGCGGGCGCGAACGGCCCGGCCCAAGGCTCGAATGCCTCGGTGTCCAGCGCGAACGGCCCGGCCCACGGCACCCCGGTTTCCGGCGCGAATGGTCCAGCCCACGGCACGAATGCCCCTGCTCATGGCGCGAGCACCGCGACCGCTGCCTCGGCGACCTCGAAGCCCACGCATGACGAGGACGACGCGGCGCTGATCGCCGCGATGAAGCCCAAGCGCACGGGCCTCTACGTCGCGGCCGGGCTGCTCCTCGTGGCGGCCGTGGCCGCGGTGGTCATCTCCCGGGGTTCGGGCACCACGGAAACGCCCCCGCCTCCGGAGCCGAAGGTGACGCAGCCCGCGCCGCCCGCGGAGGCGCGCAACCCTCCGGAGGTCCAGCCCCCGCCGGACGTCGCGCCGCCGCCGGTGAAGACCGTGGTGGAAGCCCCCCCGGCCGACGCGGGGGCTCCCCCGGTGAAGACGGCCACCCCCAGCGCCGTGGAGGACGCCGGCGCCGCGCCCGTGAAGACGGCCACGGCCGAGCCCGCGGCCATTCCCGACGCGGGAGTCGCGGTCGTCGCGCCCCCGACGGCCCCCGAGACCGCTCCGCCCGCCCAGCCGAAGGCGACCACCTACGCGGACTTCATCAAGGATGCCCGCGCGGCGCTGGCCCGCCGGAGCTTCAAGACGGCGGTGGGGGCCTACCGCAAGGCGCTCGCGCTCGACGGTGACTCCATCGAGGCCAAGTCCGGCCTGGGCATCTCGCTCGCCAACAACAGCGGGACCAGCGAGTCCGGCTACCGCGAAGCGGCCAAGCTGCTCCAGGACGTGGTCCGCGCGGAGCCCAAGAACGCGAAGGCCTGGTTCTGGCTTGGCAGCTCGCTCCAGTTCTCCGGTGAGCAAACCCGAGCAGCCGAGGCCTACAAGCGGTATCTGTTCCTGGAACCGACGGGAAGCTCGGCGGACGAGGTACGCGCACTGCTCAAGGGGATGGGCACCTAGGCGGCCGGTCCTTCCGCCTTCCCGTCCTTCTTGGAGTCGCCGTGCTCGTCCTGGGACTTGAAACCTCGTGCGATGAAACCGCCGCCGCCGTCGTGGAGGACGGGCGGCGCGTCCTGTCGGACGTCGTCTCCACGCAGGTGGACATCCATCGCCGCTGGGGCGGCGTCGTGCCGGAGCTGGCCAGCCGCAATCACATCGTCCAGGTGATGCCGGTGGTCCACGAAGCCCTCACCCGCGCGGGCAAGACGCTGGACGACATCGACCTGCTGGCCGTCACGTCCGGCCCCGGCCTCATCGGCGCGCTGCTCGTGGGGCTCCAGGTGGCCAAGGGCCTGAGCCTCGCCACCGGAAAGCCCTTCGTCGGCGCCAACCACCTGGAAGGGCACCTGCTCGCCATCCGGCTGCTGGAGGACGCGCCCGCGCCGCCGTTCCTGGGGCTCGTCGTCTCCGGCGGCCACACCAGCCTCTACGAGGTGCGCGACTACGGGAACTACCGCCTCATCGGCCGCACGCGCGACGACGCCGCCGGGGAGGCCTACGACAAGACCGCGCGCATCCTCGGCCTGCCGTACCCGGGCGGACAGCCCATCGACGAGCTGGCCCAGAAGGGCGACCCGGAGGCCATCCGCTTCCCTCGCGCGCTGCCGGGCGACAACTTCGACGTGTCCTTCTCCGGCCTGAAGACGGCGGTGCTCCACCACGTCCAGAAGCACGGCGTGCCGGAGGGGCAGGCACTTCACGACCTGTGCGCGTCCTTCCAGGAGGCGGTGGCGGACGTGCTGTCGAAGAAGCTGGTCGCGGCGGCGCGGAGGCTGGGCCACACGCAGCTCGTGCTGTGCGGCGGCGTGGCGGCGAACTCGCGGCTGAGGGCCCTGTGCAAGGCCCGCGCGGAGGAGCGCGGCCTGCGCATGTTCCTGCCCCCGGTGCGCCTGTGCACGGACAATGGCGCGATGATCGCCGTCGCGGGGTATGAAGCATGGCGCCGCGGCTTGCGCGGTGACTTCCGCCTCGCGGCCGACCCCGCCTGGCGCATGGAGTAGGGGCTTCAAGTGGAATCGCCGCGCGACATCCTCAAGCGCCACGGACTGCGCGCCAAGCACAGCTGGGGCCAGAACTTCCTCGGAGATCCGGACGCGCTCCAGTCCATCGCGGACGCGCTCGCGCTGCGCGAGGGCGAGCCCGTGGTGGAGCTGGGCCCGGGCCTGGGCCACCTCACGCGCTTCCTGGCCGCCACCGGCGCGCGCGTCACCGCCGTGGAGCGCGACCGCGACATGGTGGCCGTGCTGGAGAAGGAGGCCATCCCCGGCGTGCGCGTGGTGCCCGGCAACGCCGCCACGGTCGACTTCGCGCAGGTGGCCGGCGCGCCCGACATCGCCCTGGTGGGCAACCTGCCGTACCACCTCACCAGCCCCATCCTCTTCCAGGTGCTCGCGCAGCGCGCCCACATCTCGCGCGCCGTCTTCACCCTCCAGAAGGAGGTGGTGGTGCGGCTGGCCGCCGAGCCTGGCAACCGCGACTACGGGTTGCTCACGGTGCTGCTCGGCCTGCACTTCGACGTGGAGCAGGTGCTCACGCTGGAGGCGTGGCGCTTCCACCCGCCCCCGAAGGTGGACTCCGCAGTGCTGCGCCTGACGCGGCTCTCGAAGCCCCGCGCGCCGCTGGTGGACGAGGCCCGCTTCACCCGGCTGGTGAAGGCCGGCTTCGCCCAGCGCCGCAAGACGCTCATCAACTCGCTCAAGTCCGACAAGGGGCTCGCGCCGCCCGAGGTGTTGCTCGCCGCGCTCCAGACGGCGGGCGTCGATCCGGGCCGCCGCGCGGAGACGCTGGCCCCCGAGGAGTTCGCCGCCATCGAGCGCGCCCTGGGGCCCGTCGCCGCCACGACGCCTCCGCCTCCCGACGCGCCGGAAGACGCCGAAGGGGACGGCGCGGAGTAGGGGACTTCAGCGCTTCTGGCCCAGCACGGCCAGGAGCCCCCCCTGCTGGGAGAGGAAGGCGCGGAACTCGTCCTCGTCGATGCGCAGGCGCGCGAGCACCGCGCTCAGCACCTCTTCGACGGAGCCCTCCGGCCGGCGCTTCAGCTCGAAGGCCGTCTTGAGCAGGGCCACTCCATAGAGTGGGTCCACGTCCACCGGAGGCGCGGGCGGGGCCGTGGCTGGACGGGCGGCGGGCGCCGCTTCCGTGGGCTCCACCAGGTCCACCACCGTCTTCACCCGCTGCCTGCCGCGCATCTGGCCGCTGACTCCCGCTGTCCCGCGTTTTACGTGAAGCGTGTTCGCGGGCACCGTAGGGGATGGCTCCGGACGGTGCAAGAGCGGGATGGTCCGGCGAAAATTGCCGGATGCACGGGGGCATGGTTGTGTTATCCGCCCCCCGCGCGCGCATGTGGCGCATGTGTTGATTCCGGGGGCGGAGGCCTCGGGCCGATGGACCACCGCTACATCGTCGTCGAAGGCCCCATCGGCGTGGGCAAGACGAGCCTCACCAACCTCCTCACGGAGCGCCTGGGCAGCCGCCGCATCCTGGAGGTCGTGGAGGAGAACCCCTTCCTCTCCAGCTTCTACGCGGACCGGCAGAAGTTCGCGTTCCAGACGCAGGTGTTCTTCCTGCTGTCGCGCTTCCGCCAGCAGCAGGAGCTCTTCCAGCAGGACCTCTTCCGCGCCGTCACGGTGAGCGACTACCTGTTCGCCAAGGACCGCATCTTCGCCAACCTCACGCTGGCGTCGGACGAGCTGGCCCTCTACGACCGCGTCTTCGAGGCCCTGGGGCCCCGCGTCCCCCAGCCCGACCTGGTCATCTATCTCCAGGCCCAGCTGGACGTGCTGCTGCATCGCATCAAGAAGCGCGGCCGCGAATTCGAGCGCAAGTTCGACGCGGGCTACCTGGAGTCGCTCACGCACGCCTACAACGACTTCTTCGCGCACTACGCGGACACGCCGCTCCTGGTGGTGAACACGTCGGACATCGACTTCGTGCACAACGAAGCGGACCGCGAGGACCTGATGGAGGCCATCCAGTCCGCGAAGTCCGGTGTGCAGCACTACGTCCCCCGGTCCTCCCGGCGGGGCTGACGGGCGACGCCCGCCTGGCCGGTCGGCGTGCGGTGATCCCCCCACGCGGCCCCGACGGCGTTAGAGTGCATCCGCGTGGAACCCCTGGCCTCCGGCGATCCCCTTGGGGACGGTGAGGGGCCCGAGGTGCCACGCGGCTGTCCCACCCGTCTCACACACAGGAGGTGAACCGTGAAGGACAAGGTCACCATCCACACGCTGAAGCGCCTGAAGCAGTCCGGTCAGAAGATCTGCATGGTCACCGCGTACGACGCGACGTTCGCGCGCATCCTCGATGAAGGGGGAGCGGACGTGCTGCTGGTCGGTGACTCGCTCGGCATGGTCATCCAGGGCCAGGAGTCCACGCTGCCCGTCACCATGGACCAGATGGTCTACCACTCGGCGGCGGTGAGCCGCGGCGCGAAGCGGGCGCACGTGGTGGGCGACCTGCCGTTCATGAGCTACCAGGTCTCGACGCAGGAGGCGGTGCGCAACGCCGGGCGGCTCGTCGCCGAAGGCAACGTCGGCAGCGTGAAGCTGGAGGGCGGCGCGGAGTTCGCCGACACGGTGCGCGCCATCGTGCGCGCCAGCATCCCCGTCATGGGCCACCTGGGGCTGACGCCTCAGTCGGTGCACAAGATGGGGGGCTACGTGGTTCAGGGCCGCGACGAGGACGCCGCGCGCCGCATGCTGGACGACGCGCTCGCGCTGGAGGCCGCCGGCGCCTACGCGCTGGTGCTGGAGGGCGTGCCGCTGGAGTTGGCGCGCACCATCACGCAGAGCCTGAAGATCCCCACCATCGGCATCGGCGCGGGCAAGCACTGCGATGGACAGGTGCTGGTCTGCTACGACCTGTTGGGCATGAACCCGGACTTCAAGCCGAAGTTCGTCAAGCGCTTCGCCAACCTGCACGGGAACATCACGGAGGCCGCGGGTACGTTCTTCTCCGAAGTGCGCGGGGGCTCGTTCCCGGACGAGGAGCACAGCTTCAAGGCGACCAAGGGCATCCGGCTGGTGACGCCCACGCCGGTGACGCCGGACGCGGAAGCGCCGGGTGAGCCGGTGGAGAAGGTCGGCGGCATCTACGGGGCGCCGGTCTAGCCATGGCCCCTCACGTCCTGCGCACGGTGCCGGAAGTGAAGGCCTGGGTGTCCACCCTCCAGCAGGAGGGCCGGAGCCTGGCGCTCGTGCCCACCATGGGCTTCCTTCATGAGGGCCATGTCTCGCTCATGAGGGAGGGCGGCCGTCGCGCGGACGTGGTGGCCGCCTCCATCTTCGTGAACCCCACGCAGTTCGGTCCCCGCGAGGACCTGGCGCGCTACCCGCGCGACTTCGAGGGGGACCTGGGCAAGTGCGCGAGCGCGGGCGTCACCGCCGTGTTCGCGCCCGAGCCCGCGGCGATGTACCCCCCTGGCTACCAGACCTACGTGGACGTCACGGAGGTCAGCCAGGGGCTGTGCGGCGAGCGGCGTCCCGGACACTTCCGGGGCGTCGCCACCATCGTCACGCAGCTCCTGTCGCTCTTCCGCCCGAAGGTGGCGCTCTTCGGGGAGAAGGACTACCAGCAGCTCCAGGTCATCCGCGCGCTCAACCGCGACCTGCACCTGGGGGCGGACATCGTGGGCATGCCCACGGTGCGCGAAGCGGACGGGCTCGCGATGAGCAGCCGCAACGCCTACCTGTCCGCCGAGGAGCGGCAGCGGGCCCTGGCCCTGTCGAAGGGCATCCGGGCGGCGCAGGCCCTGCTCGCCGCTGGCACCCGGGACACGGGGGCCCTGGTGGAGGCCGCCCGCCGCGAATTGAAGGCGGCGGACCTGCGCGAGGACTACGTCGAGGTACGGGACGCGGGGACGCTCTCGCCCCTGGGGACGGTGGCGCCCGGGCAGACGGCGCGCATGTTGGTGGCGGCCTTCTCGGGGGCCACGCGGCTCATCGACAACATGCCCCTGGCCGGTTAGGAGACTCGGGACACGTTATGGCCGCTGGAAAGTCGAAGGGTGTGGGTGCCGAGCCGGGGGTGAAGCTCATTGCCGAGAACCGGCGTGCGCGCTTCGACTACACGGTGGATGAGAAGATCGAAGCGGGGCTGGAGCTCACCGGCAGCGAGGTGAAATCGCTGCGGGAAGGAACGGCCAACCTGTCGGACGCCTATGCGCTGCAGAAGGGCACGGAGCTGTTCCTGCTCAATGCCCACATCGGCTCCTACAAGGCGGCGAGTGTGTTCGACCACCTCCCCACCCGGGGCCGGAAGCTGCTGATGCACCGGGCGGAGATCGACCGGTGGACGGCGAAGGTGCGCGAGCGCGGTTACTCCATCATCCCGCTCGTGCTGTACTTCAGGAAGGGGCGGGCCAAGGTGGAGCTGGGCCTGTGCCGCGGCAAGACGCACGAAGATCGCCGCCACGACATCAAGGAACGGGAGACGAAGCGGGAGATGGACCGGGAAGTGCGCCGTCGTTGAGGGCGCGCCCGCAATTCCCCGCCGGACAGGCTGGAATGGACAAGAAGGTTTCCGACAAGAAGGAGCGGCTGTTGGCCGCGCTGGATCAGGGGATGGTGATGATCCACCTGGACGCGCGCCGCCCCGGCGTGCTCGTCCCCGCCAGCCTCCGTGGCGAAGCACACCTGCGCCTCAACCTCTCCTACCGTTTCGAGCCCCCCGACCTCACGGTGAGCGAGTGGGGCGTGCGCTCCACGCTGAGCTTCTCCGGTTCGCGCTTCACCGTGGCGGTGCCCTGGTCGGCGCTGTTCGCCATCGCCAGCCACGTGACGAAGGAGTTCTGGATGTACCCGGAGGAGATGCCGCCGGAGCTGCTCCAGCAGCCCCCGGTGGGCTCGGCCTCCGTCGCGCGCCCTCCGCCGCCCACGCCCGTGCCCGTCGCCGCCGAGCGCCCCCGCGCCTTCCTGCGCGAGGTGCAGAGCGAGCACCGGGACGAGCCGGAGACGCGCCCGGAGGTGGCACCGCCGCCCACGCCCGAAGGGGGCCCGCCGGAGGAGCCGCAGCCTCCGCGCCGCGGTCACCTGCGGCTGGTGAAGTAGGGCGGTCCTCGCGACACCGGCGGCGCGTGGACGCTCAGCGCTTGAGCTCCGCGTCCACGTCCGCCTTCTTGCCGCCCATGAATGAGCCCGTCCAGGGACGGTAGCCCCGGAGCTTCAGCTGCACCGGGACCGCACGCACCGGGTAGATGTTGTCCATCACGAGCGGCGTCACGCCCACCTGCACGCCATCCACGAAGACGGTGGCCCCGGAGGGCTCGCTGCGAATGGACACGAGGGCCGTGGGGACGCCGAGCGCCTGCAGCACCTGTCTCTCGTAGCGAGGCCACGCGAACAGCGCGCCCGCCGCGAGCACCGCAGCGACGCCGAACAGCGCCACCGCCACGCCCCAGCGCCTGCGAGGGCGGGGGGACACCGGCGGCTCCAGCTCCCACGACGTGCCCTCTGGACGGGGCGCGCGTGCCTCCAGCTCCAGGTCGCCCGCGCCCGCCTCGCGGATGCTGGGCCGGTTCATCCGCTCCGACTCGTCGACGTCGGAGAGCGCCTGCGTGGCCATCGCCGGAGCATCCTCTGGGAGCGCCGCCCGTGCCGCCGCGGGCCCCCCGCCGCCAGAGACACGTCCCGTCTGGGCTCCTGCAGGGGGCGCACCGGGGGCCCGCCCGCTGCCGCCGTCCCGTCCGGTGGTGGCCATGCGAGCACCGCCCTCGCCCGGGCGGGCCGGGGCCCTGTCTCCTGGGGGGGCCGCCCGCCCCGAGCCGGCGGCGGAAGGCCGCTGGGTGCAGGACTCGCAGGGGGACTCGGGCGACTCCAGGGCCGCCCCACACAAGGTGCAGGCGTGGAGCACTTCCCCTGAGGCCGACAGCGAAGCCCCACCGGGGCTGGGGCTCCATGGTGCCTCTTCCTCCCCGCTGACGGGGACGGCCGCCGGGGAGGGCTTCCACGGCGCGGAGTGCTTCGCGGTCGGGGCACTCTCCGGGGTCCCGTAGGCCCTCGTGGAGGCGCGGGTGGCAGGCTCCAGCGCTTGAGGGCCCGGGCCTTCTCCCGATGGGACGGACATCACGAACGACGCGGACGTCGACGCCGGCGCCTCCGCCTGGGCGGCCCGGGCGCGCTCTCCCACGGACGCGGGCAGCTTCACGCCGCGCAGGAACATGGCCAGCGCGTGCGACGACGCGGGCTCGCCCGCCTGCGCGAGCCACCGCGCGAGCGCCTCGGACACATCCTCCGGCTCCGGAAAGCGGCCCCCCGGGTCGCGTGACAGCATGCGCAGCACCAGCGTGGCCAGTGACGCCGGCACGTCCGGCAGCGACGCGGGCGCGCGGTTGAGGATGGAGTGCGCCACCGCCATCGGCTCCGCCGACGAGCCGAACGGGTGCTGCCCCGCGAGCAGCTCCGCCAGGATGATGCCCAGGGAGAACTGGTCGCTCAGCGCGGTGGCCGGCTCGCCCCGGAGGAGCTCCGGCGCGGCGTAGGGCAGCTTGCCCTTGAACGCCCCGGGTTCGGTGCGCGACAGGCCCGCCAGCCGCGCGATGCCGAAGTCGGTGACCTTCACCTCGCCCTCGCGCGACACCAGCACGTTGGACGGGGACACGTCCCGGTGCGCGGTCACCAGCGGCTGCCCCGCGCTCTGCTTGCGGTACGCGTGCTGCAAACCCGCCTGGGCCTGGCTCGCGATGAACACGGCCAGGTGCGGCGGGACGCGCAGCCCCTGGCGCGTCACCGCCCGCAGCAGCGCGCCCAGGTCCCATCCATCCACCAGCTCCATCACCAGGAAGAGCCCTTCGGTGCTCTCCCCCACGTCATGCACGGTGACGATGTTCTGGTGCTGGAGGAGCATGGACAGCCGCGCCTCCGACACGAACATGCTCGCGATGTCCGGCTCGCGCGCCAGGTGCGGCAGCACGCGCTTGATGGCCACGGTGCGCTCGAAGCCCTCCGCCCCCTTCGCCACCCCCAGGAACAGCTCCGCCATGCCTCCCGTGGCCAGCGGTTGCAGCAGCCGATAGCGCGACGTCACGAGGTCATCCTCCGGAAGGGCGCGGATGGTACCTCACCCTTGCGACTGGGTGATTTCGCGCAGGTGCTTCCACGGGTAGATGCCCGTGTTGTGTTGGTCGCTGAAGACGAACGCGAGCGCGTAGTTGCCCACCGGTTGCATCTGCAACACGCGCAGGTTCGCGGGCACCTGCGAGGGGTCCAGCGTGCGCTTCGCGGTCCATTCGTCCACGCACGCGGCGCACGGGCACTGCTGCCGCAGCACCTGCGCGGTGGCGGTCGTCGTCGCGCCGTCATCCCACGTCAGCGTCAGCGACTCACCGTCCGCGGACAGCTTCGCGTCCGTCGCGCTGACGGGCTTGGGCGCGGGCTTGATGCGATCCCAGAAATTGCTCACCGGTCCACCATCCAGAGGCTAGGGGCAGGAGGCCCCTCCCTACCATCCTTCCGGTGGAGTGGGGGACCCGCCGCGAGCGCGGGGCCAGGGGCGCCGCGCTTCAGGAGGCCAGCTTGACGGGCTGCCGGTGGCCTTCCAGCCGCACGCCCCGCTGGGCGAGCACCGCGCGCAGGGCCTGCACCACGCGAGGGTCCAACTGCGCGCCGCTCAGGTTGTCCAATATCTCCATCGCCTTCTCCAGCGGCATGGCCTTCTGGTAGGGGCGCGTGGAGGTGCACGCATCGAACGTGTCCGCGCACGCCACGATGCGGGCGAGCAGCGGGATGGCGTCCCCCTTGAGCTTGTCCGGGTAGCCGGTGCCGTCCCAGCGCTCGTGGTGGTGGCGCACGCACGCGCGCACCGGTCCCAGGAACGTCACCGGCCCGATGATGGCGTCGCCAATGGCCGGGTGCTCGCGCATCGTGGCCATCTCCTGGTCGGTCAACCGGGACTGCTTGCAGAGGATGCTCTCCACGATGCCAATCTTCCCGATGTCGTGGAGGATGCCGCCGTATTGCAGCTGCCGCAGCTCGCGCTCGGTGAGCTTCAGCTCCTTGCCAATCTCCACCGCCACGTCGCCCACCCGCTGGCTATGGCCGCGCGTGTACGCGTCCTTGGAGTCGATGGAGTTCGCCAGCGCGACGATGGTCTCCAGGTAGCCCTTCTCCAGGCTCTCGTAGAGGCCGCGCGTCTCCATGTCGTACGCGAGCAGCTGCTTGCTCATGTAGTTGAACGTCTGGGCCAGCTCCCCCAGCTCGTTCTTCTGCTTCAGGTTCACCTCCACGCCGAACTTGCCGCGCGCCAGCTCCAGCGACGTCGCGATGAAGGTCTTCAGCGGCTGCGTGAGGTTGCGGGAGAAGATGGACGCCAGCACCAGCGCCACCAGGATGGCGCCGCCCAGGCCCAGCAGGATGCGCCGCTCCATCGTCTCTACTTGCCGGTAGGCGTGCTCCACCGGCTGCTCGGACACGATGGCCCAGCCTGCTTCCGGCAGCACCGAGTACGCGGACACCACCGCGTCGCGGCCCTCGCCGAAGTTGCCCACGTGGAACAGCTCCGTGTCCGGCGAGCCCTCGCGCTGCTTGAGCAGGTGCGCCAGCGGAAGCCGCTTCGACACGTCCTCGCCCACCGCGCCCAGGTCCCCGCCGCCGGTGATGAGCCGGCCGTGCCGGTCCGCCAGGTACGCGAACCCCGTGCTGCCCACGCGCTCCTGCGCCAGCATCTGCCGCAGGCCCGCGAGCGTCAGGTCCGCCGCGATGTAGCCCTGCACCGGGTCGCCCACCGGAAACGCGAGCGTCACCACCGGCACGCCGCCCTGGGACGCCACCACGTCCGAGTAGCGCACCCCCGTGAGCCCCTCGCGCAGCAGGGCCCGCGCGCGCTCCTCGTGTTCGGCCACCGCGCTGGGCGCCATGTCGTGCACCGCGAAGGCCTGCAGGCCCGGCAGCCGCTGCTGCGCCTCGTCGAACACGGTGAGCGCCAACACCTCCGGGCGCTGGTTGAGCACCGCGGAGATGTGCAGCCGCTGCGTGTCGCGCGGCAGGCTGAAGAAGCCGCCCGGCACGCTGGACAGCCCCACCACCATCTCCGTGGGGTCCTCCAGGAAGCTCTCCGCCTTGAGCCGCAGCTGCTTCACGCGCTCCTGGGCCAGCTCCTGCGCGTCGCGGATGAGCAGCTCGCGCGTATGGGACACCGACAACCAGCCCACCATCAGCGTGGGGATGATGCTCACCACCAGCATCAACATCAGGATGGCTTTGAAAAGTCGCACGGGCGGTGGCTCCTCGCGGGCGGTGGCTACTTCTGCCAGCCGTCCTTCACCTTGACGTTGAGTTCGAGCGATTCCGCGGCCAGCTCGAAGCGCCGTGTCGGGGAGGGCAGGGACCGTCCCTGCTCCGGGCTCAGGGCCGTCACCGTCCAGCGATAACGGCCCGGCGGCAACGCGGGCAGGACCCACTGCCGCGCGGCCAGCACCGAGCGCACCGGCGCCCGGGCCGGGACTCCGTCCCCCGCCTCATCGAAGATGACCTCCACTTCGTAGCTCGTGGCGCCCGCCACCGCCGCCCACGCCAGCGTCACCGGGCCCAGCAGCCCGCTCGCCGTCGGCTTCAGGGTGAAGCGGGACTTGTCCGCGGGCTGCGCCGGCTGCGGCGCGGCGGGCGGCTCCGGCAGCACGGTGCCCTGCTGCACCCGCACGGACTCCCCCTTGGCCAGGACGCGGGTCGCGTGCTGGGCCTCCACGGTGACGGGGGGGCCCTGGCGGTGGGTGACGGTGGTGGTGCCGCCGTCGTGGTCCACCTCCACCGTGAAGTTGGACGGCTGGGGCGGGTTGAGCAGCGCCCAGGCTTCATCCGCCTTGTGCAGCGCGTCCGCGTACTGCGCCTGCTGGAAGTGCGTCTCCGCCTCCTTCAGCCGGGCCTCGGCCTCACGACGGCGCGCATCCTCCGGCGCGGCCTTCACCGCCGCGCGCGACATCTCCAGCGCCTTGAGCGCCGTCTGCGGCTCCGTCCCGGAGCCCTTGCGGGGCGGGGCCACCGTTCCCCCGGAGGACGGGCGGGCCTCCGCGGCCTCGCGTCCCACCGCCGTCGGGGCGGTCGGCACCGCGGACAGTCCCATCCACGCGCTGAGCCACAGGGCGGCCTTCATTGGAATTCAATCTTCCTGCCCGCCCGAACCGTGGCGGATGGGGTGGTGACGGACAGCGACTGGGTGGCGGGCTTCTCCAGCGTGGCGTCCACCCTTCCCCGGAGGACGGTGACATCCGTTCGCAGCTTGCTTTCCGCGATGCCCACCAGGGAATCACCCCCCAGGTGCACCGTGCTGCCGTTCGCGAACACCACCTGGGCGCTGGCCCCGGACTCGGTGCGGACCTTGTCGTTCTCGTACAGGGGCAGGTCGTCGCGGGCCGCGCTCCATTCGTCGGCCACCGCGCGTTTGATCTGCACGTCCCCCGTCAGCTCCCGCAGGTGCGCGCGGGGGACAGGGGGAGGCAGGGGGGCCTCCGCGGGCCCATGGGGCTTCTCGTCCGGGGTGCAGCCGGGGTGAAGGGCCATGAGCGCGACCGCGAAGAGCAGGGGAGTCCAGCGTCGTCCATTCACCAGAGGGGTCTTCCTGCGGCCGAGTCTAACCGCAAAGCAACGCCAGAAGGGCCACGCCCCTCATCCCGTGCCCGGGCGCTCGCCTAGTCCAGCCGCCGGTGCGTCAGGCACGGCAAATTCCGCCGGATGCGCGCCAGGAGCTCGGGGTCCACCGGCGCCACGGCCAGCCCCTCGCCCTCGGAGGCGCGCGCCGTCACCAGCCCCCAGGGGTCCACCACCATCGCGTGCCCGTACGTCAGCCGCTGCGCCGAGTGCCGCCCGCCCTGGGCCGGCGCCAGCACATACGCCTGGTTCTCGATGGCCCGGGCGCGCAGCAGCACCTCCCAGTGGTCCTTGCCGGTCATCATCGTGAACGCGGCCGGCACCGCCAGCAGCGTCGCCCCGTCCTTCGACAGCCGCCGGTACAGCTCCGGGAAGCGCAGGTCGTAGCAGACGCTCAGCCCCAGCCGCCCCACCTCCGTGTCCGCCGCCACCACCTCCGTCCCCGGCGCCACCGCCGCGGACTCCTGATAGGTGGCACCATCTCCCACATCCACGTCGAACAGGTGCATCTTCCGGTACACGGCCAGCCGCGCGCCGTCCGGGCCGAAGAGGACGCTGGTGTTGTAGAGCCGGTCGCCCGGCGCCCCGGTCTCCAGGATGGAGCCGGACAGCACGGTCGTCTTCGTCTCCCGGGCCAGCTGCGCCATCCGGCTGAGCGTGGGGCCGTCCAGGCCTTCTGCGGCGGAGGGGCGCTCGGGCTCCGGGCCCATCCAGGAGAAGTTCTCCGGCAGACCCACCAGGCGGGCTCCCAGGGAGGCGGCCTGGCGCACGAGGCGGGTGGCCACCTCCAGGTTGTGGGCCTTGTCGGCGGTGGACACCATCTGGGCGGCGGCGATGAGGTGCATGGGGGCGTTATAGCGCCACCCGCGTCGCGCGAACCCCTGGGAATCCTTCAGTCCGGGGGGGCGTTGAGCTGGCGCCTCGGGGTGTGTCCTTCCTTTACACCCCGAGGGGGCGTGTGTTACGGACGCCCCGACATTTTTCGACGCATCACATCGAAAAGTGGGCCGCCGTGCCCGCTTTTCGTGTTTTTGGAGACCTGCTTCCCGGTTATGGAGTCGAAGAACATCAAAATGACGGTGGAGGAGAAGGCGGCGGCGCTGCTGGATCCCATCGTGGCGAACGAAGGCCTGGAGCTGGTGGACCTGGAGTACGTCCGCGAGCGCGAGGGCTGGGTGTTGCGGCTGTTCATCGACAAGCCAGGCGGCCGGGTGGGTCTGGACGAGTGCTCCCAGGTGTCGCGCGCCGTGGATCCGGTGCTCGACGTGGAGGACTTCATCCCCCAGGAGTACAACCTGGAGGTGTCCAGCCCCGGAGTGAACCGGCCGTTGAGGAAGCCGGCGCACTTCGAACGGGTGAAGGGGCAGAAGGTCAAGGTGAAGACCTTCGGCCCGCTGGGCGAGCCTCCGCGGAAGAACTTCAGCGGCACGCTCACCGAAGTGGCGGCCGACGCCATCTCCGTGGACGTGGAGGGGGGCGGCGTCTTCGTCATCCCCTTCAAGGACATCGCCAAGGCCCATCTGGAGTTCGAGTTCTAGACGTCGACATACAGGGGACCCTGTTCGCGCCAGGGCCGCCCGTGGACCCATTTTCGGAGAAGAGAAAGCCATGCCCACGCCCGCCAACCCGGCCGTCAACCTCAACCTCGTCCTGGATCAGGTCGCCAAGGACAAGGGCATTGAACGGGCCGTGCTCATCTCGACCCTCGAGGACGCGATGAACACCGCGGCCAAGAAGCACTTTGGCCAGGATCGCAACCTGGAGGCCAAGTACGACCCGGAGAAGGGCGTGGTGGAGCTCTTCCAGGCCATCACCGTGGTCGCGGAGATCACCGACCCCGTCCAGGCCGTGAACCAGATCACGATGGACGAAGCCCACAAGAAGGGCATGGAAGTGGAGCCCGGTGACGAGCTCGTCTTCCAGATCTTCTACCGTGACGAGGACGCCGCGGAGGCCAAGGCCCAGGACGACCAGTACGGCGACATCCTCCGGCTGAAGACCTTCCGCCGCGGCTTCGGCCGCATCGCGGCCCAGACGGCCAAGCAGGTCATCCTCCAGCGCACCCGCGACGCCGAGCGCGAGAACGTCTTCAACGAGTACCGCGACCGCAAGAACGAGATCGTCACCGGCATCGCCCGCCGGTTCGAGCGCGGCAACATCGTGGTGGACCTGGGCCGCGCCGAGGCCGTCCTGCCCGTCCGCGAGCAGGTCCCGCGCGAGACCTACCGCCCGGGCGACCGCGTCCAGGCGTACGTGCTGGACGTGCTGCGCGAGTCCAAGGGCCCGCAGATCGTCCTGTCGCGCGCGTCCGTGAACCTGCTCACCAAGCTGTTCGAGATGGAGGTGCCGGAGATCGCCGAAGGCATCGTCGTCATCGAGGCGGCGGCGCGAGAGCCCGGTGGCCGCGCGAAGATCGCCGTGTCCAGCCGCGACTCGGACGTGGATCCGGTGGGCGCGTGCGTGGGCATGAAGGGCAGCCGCGTGCAGGCGGTGGTGCAGGAGCTGCGCGGTGAGAAGATCGACATCGTGCCCTACGACGAGGACCCGGCCCGCTTCGTGTGCTCGGCCCTGGCCCCCGCGGAGGTCAGCCGCGTCATCATCGACGAGGCGAACCACGCCATGGAGCTCATCGTCCCGGACGACCAGCTCTCCCTGGCCATTGGCCGCCGCGGGCAGAACGTGCGCCTGGCCGCGCAGCTGACCGGCTGGAAGCTGGACATCAACAGCGAGAGCCGCGTGCGGGAGATGCGCGAGTTCGCCAGCCGCTCGCTGGGCGCGCTGCCCGGCGTCAACGAGATGCTGGTGGAGACGCTCTACGCGCACGGCTTCCGTCAGGCGCGCGACGTGGCGGACGCGAACGCGGAGGTGCTGGCGCAGATCCCCGGCATCGACCCCACCCGCATCGCCTCCATGCAGGAGGAGGCCAAGAAGCGCATGGTGGAGGACCAGCAGGAGCTGTCGCGCATGGACTACGAGCGCGAGCAGGCCCGGCTGGCCGAGGCCCGCCGCCACCCGGACGAGCTGTCCCAGCCGGAGCGCATGGCGCGCGTGCGCGGCGTCGGGGAGAAGACCATCGAGCAGCTCATCCTCGCCGGCTACCGCACGGTGGAGGACATCGCGAACGAGAAGGACCTCACCCGCCTGGGCGACGTGCCAGGGGTGGGTATCAAGAAGGCCCGCCAGCTGAAGAGCGCGGCGGAGAACTACCTGGTGGAGGAGGCGAAGCTCCGCGCCGAACTGAACGCGGAGCGGGGGGCGCTGGCGTCGGCCGGCGCCACGGAGGGCGCGGAAGCGGCCAAGGCACCGTAGGCACCGAGGAACGGGGAGATGCGCCGCGCAACGAAACGGCCTGGGACACATCCCACTGAAATCACGACGTCAGGTCCGGTCAGGACCTGCGTCGGGTGCGGTTCGCGCAAGGCACAGGCGGAACTCACCCGGTTCGTGGTAGGTCCCCAGGGCAGCGTGGTGGCGGACAGGCGGCGGAGGCTGCCGGGGCGGGGGGCGTACCTGTGCGGTGCCGGTTGTCTGACGGCAGCGCTCAAGCGTAAGGCGCTGGGCAGGGCCTTCCGGGGCAAGGCGGGGCAGGTCGACCCGTCCCAGCTCGGGCAGGCTTGGGAGTGAGGGCGGGAGGGTGGAGAGGTTGCGGGGGGAGGTGGCTGTTAAGCACCACTCGCACACAATTTCGGCTTTGGACTAGGGTGCTCGGCCTCGTCGTCGGCGGAGCAGAAGGCCAATCAAGGTATGTCGAAGAAGCGCGTTCACGAAATCGCCAAGGAGCTCAAGAGCCACGGGATTGAGCTCGACAACAAGGAGGTCGTGACCGAGCTCGCTGGGCTGGGTTACGACGTCAAGAGCCACTCGTCCTCCCTGGACGATGACCAGGCCACGGCCGCGGTCCAGAAGATCCTGGACAAGCGCAAGCCGAAGCAGGCCGCCCCGCCCGTCGCCGCCAAGGGCTTCGTGGTGCGCCGCAAGGTCGGTCCTCCGGCGGGCATGTCCGCCCCGGACAACCCGGACGCCTACGCGCAGTCGAACGAGTCGTCCTACGACGCCTCGGAGCCCACGCACGAGCCGCAGGGCTTCGTGGAGCCGGAGCAGCCGTCGGCGCCCGCCGCCGTGGAGGCCGCGCCCACCCCGGTGGAGCAGGCCCCCGTGGCCCATGCTCCGGAGGCCCCGGCCGTGACGGCCGCGCCCCCCGAGACCACCGTCGCCTCCATCGCCGCTGCCCCGGAGGCGCCGTCCGCGCCCGAGGCCCCGGCCACCCCGCCTGTTGCCGCAACCGCCACCCCGCCCGTGACGCCGCCGTCCACCCCGCCTCCCGCGGCCGTGGTGGAGACGCCCCGGGCCGCCGAGCCGACCCCGGCCACGGCGACACCGCGCAGTCCTTCGCAGGAGAGTCCCCGCTTGCCCAACCCCCCTCCGCGCTCGCCGGTCCCGCCCACCGCACGGACGCCTTCCTCCACGTCGACGTCCGCGACGGTCATCTCCCGAGGTCCCGGTTACGTGCAGCGTCCGGGTTCCACGGGTGGGCGCCCTGGTGGGCCTCCGGGCAGTCGCCCGGGCGGACCCGGTGGTCCCGGCAGCCGTCCGGGTGGGCCCGGTGGTCCCGGCAGCCGTCCTGGCGCGCCCATGCAAGGGCGTCCGGGCGGTCCGCCGGTGCAGAACCGTCCGGGAGCGCCCATGCAGGCGCGTCCGGGCCAGACCGGGCCGGTGCGTCCGTCCTCGCCGCCCCAGGCGGCCGGCGGCGGCGCCCCGGTGCAGCCGAACGGCCCCACCATCATGGTGGGCGGCGTCCCGCACGCCCAGGTCGCGCCCACGCCGGGCGCCCAGGCGCGCCCCACGGCCACCCAGGCCGTGGTCATCTCGCGCCCGCTCATCCAGGTCCGCCGCGTCACGCCCACCACGACCCAGGCCAAGCAGTACCCCATGGCCCCGGGCCGCACGGCGCTCGGCACGGAGAAGCGCGAGTACAAGGTCGTCCCGGATCACCTGGGCCGCGGCCGCGAGCTCGTGGACGTCTCCAAGAACAAGGAGCGTGGCCAGCGCAAGCGCACGGGTCCTGAGACGACCAGCGTTTCGAAGCAGGAGCTGTCGGACATGGTCTGGGGCCGCATCCAGATCCCCATCCGCGGCAAGAAGCGCAAGCCCACGAAGAAGGGCGCCAAGACGCAGATCACCCAGATGGCCGAGGACAAGAAGGTCATCAAGCTCCAGGAGGGCATCAGCGTCTCCGACCTGGGTCAGCGCATGGGTGTGCGCACCGCGGAGCTCATCAAGAAGCTGATGGGCATGCAGAAGATGGCCACGGCGAACCAGATCCTGGACGCCGACACCGCGGAGCTCATCGCCACCGACTACCACTGGAAGGTCGAGCGCGTCGGCTTCGAGGTGGAGGACTACCTGCCGGAGGTCACCGCCCGGGCCGAGGACGAGCGTCCCCGTCCGCCGGTGGTCACCATCATGGGCCACGTCGACCACGGCAAGACGAGCCTGCTCGACGCCATCCGCCAGGCCAGCGTGGCCTCGGGCGAGGCGGGCGGCATCACCCAGCACATCGGCGCGTACAGCGTGTCCACCGCGCGCGGCGACGTCACGTTCCTGGACACCCCGGGCCACGAGGCCTTCACGTCCATGCGCGCCCGTGGCGCCAACGTGACGGACATCGTGGTGCTGGTGGTGGCCGCGGACGACGGCGTGATGCCCCAGACCGTGGAGGCCATCAAGCACGCCAAGCAGGCGGAAGTGCCCATCGTCGTCGCCATCAACAAGATGGACGTCCCGGGCGCCAACCCCGACCGCGTGAAGAAGGACCTCGCGAGCCAGGAGCTGGTGCCGGAAGAGTGGGGCGGCGACACCATCATGGTGCCCGTCTCCGCGAAGACGAAGATGAACCTGGATCTCCTCCTGGAGAACCTGGCGCTGCAGGCCGAAGTCCTGGAGCTGACGGCGAACCCCACCCGTCCGTCGGTGGGCGCCATCGTGGAAGCGAAGCTGGAGCGTGGCCGCGGTCCCGTGGCCACGGTGCTGGTGCAGGAGGGCACGCTCAAGCTGGGCGACGCCATCGTCACCGGCACGCACTACGGCCGCGTCCGCGCCATGAACAACAGCCGCGGCGAGCAGGTGAAGGAAGTGAAGCCGGGCTACTGCGCGGAGGTCGTCGGTCTGTCCGGCGTGCCCACCGCGGGTGACGCCATCAACGTGGTGTCCGACGAGAAGGCGGCCAAGCAGATCGCCGACCACCGCGGCATGAAGGAGCGGCAGGCGGAGCTCAGCAAGGTCAGCCGCGAGTCCCTGGAGCAGCTCTTCGCCAAGACGAAGGCGGGCGGCGGTCCCAAGGAGCTGCGCGTCGTCATCAAGGCGGACGTGCAGGGCTCCGCGGAGGCGGTGCGCCAGGCGGTCGAGAAGCTCACCACGCACAAGGTGCGGGTGGTCATCATCGACGCGGGCGTGGGCGCCATCACGGAGACCGACGTCATGCGCGCCGCCGCTTCCAAGGGCGTCGTGCTGGGCTTCAACGTGAAGCCGGAGTCGGGCGCGGAGGCCGCGGCCAAGGCGCAGGAAGTGTCGCTGCAGAGCTACTCCATCATCTACGAGCTCATCGACGGGGTTCGCACGGAGATGGAGGGCCTCCTGGAGCCCATCCGCACCGAGCGCAAGCTGGGCCGTGCGGAAGTGCGCAACACCTTCAACGTGCCCAAGCTGGGCACCATCGCTGGCGCGGCCGTCCTGGACGGCGTGATGAAGCGCGGCTCGTTCGTGCGCCTGATGCGCGAGAACAAGCAGCTCTTCTCCGGCAAAATGGCGTCGCTCCGCCGCTTCAAGGACGACGTGAAGGAGGTCGCGCAGGGCTTCGAGTGCGGTATCGGCATCGAGAACTTCAACGACCTCAAGGCCGGCGACATCATCGAGGCCTACGAGATCGAGGAGACCCGCCAGAGCCTCTCCTGAGTCCAGGAGGCGCACTCGACGGACCCCGGGGAAGGCCCCACCTTCTCCGGGGGAAGGACGACGTGTCGGCGGGGGCTCGGCGCGGATGATGCGGCGCGCCGCCGTCGGCCTGGGGGACCTCTATGTTCGTGGGTGTCGCACGCCTCACCCTCCAGATTCCGGAGAGCGCCTCGCTGAAGTCCAAGCGTCAGGTGCTCCGCCGGGTGACGGACCGGGTGAAGGCCCGTTTCAACGTGGCCGTCGCGGAAGTGGACGACCAGGACCTCTGGCAGAAGGCGTCCGTCGCGCTGGCGGTGGTGGGCAACGAGCGCCGCCATGTGGATGAGCAGCTGGAGAAGATCATCCACTTCATCGAAGAGATGTACGTCGCGCCGCTGATGGCCCGGGAGACGGAGATCCTCGCCTTCGGGGAGAAGCTCTACTCCGAGCCCGTCACGGGCGCGTTCCGTGCCCCGGCGAAGGTGCCGGAGGACGAACTGGACGCGGAGGCCGGCCTGTCACCCGAGGACGCGCACGCGCACTCGGAGGCCGCCATCGCCCGCTTCCTGCGCAGCGACCGTTCGCTGGCGGAGGCGGAGGGGCTGGGCTCCTGGGAACAGCGGCACGAGGGGGCGGGTCCCGGGACGGGGACTTCCCGGCCCCTGGTTGAGGGTGGAAATCTGTCGCTGGACGACGCTCGGGCCAAGGCCCGGGCGCTGCGCAACCCGCGAGACTGGGAGAAGAAATGACGACGCATGCACGACCCGAGCGCGTGGGGCAGGAAATCCAGGCGGCGATTGGCGCCCTGCTGACGCGGGGGGAATTGCGCGACCCGCGCATCGGCTTCATCACCATCACCGGCGTGAAGGTGTCGCCGGACCTGCGGGTGGCGAAGGTCTTCTATTCGATGTTGGGCACGGACCAGGAGAAGGCGGACACCCAGAAGGGCCTGGACGCGGCCAAGGGCTTCGTCCGCCGCGAGGTGACGTCCGCGGTGAACCTGCGCGTGTCGCCCGAAATCTTCTTCGCCTTCGACGCGTCCGTGGGCGAGGGCGATAAGATCGACCGGCTCCTGCGCGAGGTGCGCGGCAAGGAAGGTTGGTAGAACCCGCGTCATGGACGGCGTCCTCGTCATCGACAAGCCCCTGGGCCCCACCTCCTTCGACGTGGTGCGCCAGGTGCGCGGCCTGCTGAAGGTGAAGAAGGCGGGCCACACGGGCACGCTCGACCCGATGGCCACCGGTGTGCTGCCGGTGTGCCTGGGAGAGGCCACCAAGGTCGCGGGTTACATCACGGAAGGTGACAAGGCCTACGACGCCGTGGTGCGGCTGGGCGTGGAGACGGACACCCAGGACGCCCAGGGCAAGCCGACGGCGGAGGCCCCGGTGCCCCCGCTGACGGCGCCGCTGCTGGAGTCGGTGCTCGGCCGCTTCCGGGGCACCTTCGAACAGGTGCCGCCCATGTACTCGGCGGTGAAGGTGGCCGGGAAGCGCCTGTACGAGCTGGCCCGGGCGGGCGAGGAAGTGGAGCGGGCCAGCCGCACCGTCACGGTGCACGAGCTGGTGCTGCGCGACTTCTCCGCGGACCGGCTGACGCTGTCGGTGCGCTGCTCGAAGGGCTTCTATGTGCGCACGCTCGCGTTCGACCTGGGCCGCGCGCTGGGCTGCGGGGCGCACCTGGAGGCGCTGCGGCGCACGATGAGCGGCCCCTTCACCCTGGCGCGCTCGCTGCCCCTGGGGGACCTGGCGTCCCTTTCGCGCGAGGACGTGGCCGGGCGGCTGGTGTCCCTGGCGGACGCGCTGACGGACCTGCCCGCGGTGCGGGTGGGCGCGGAGGACGCGCGGCGGGTGACGCACGGCGTCCCCGTGGAGGTCGCGCCCGTGCCGGGCCGGGTGCGTGTGCTGGGCCCGGAGGACGCCCTGCTCGCCATGGCGGAGGTGGTGGGCGGGCGGCTGCGCTACCTGCGGGTGTTCGTCTGAGTGGCCACCCGGACCCATGACATCGCGGTGAGCGTGGCCCCCAGCCTGCGCGGCGCCTTCGACGGGCGGCGCGAGCTGTCGCTGGGCGTGCCGGCGGCGGCGGGCATCGGCGACGTGGTGGAGGCCCTGCTGCGGCTCTACCCGCGCACGCGGCAGCTCCTGGCGGGCGACAGCGGCGAGCCGGGCAGCCTGTACCTGCACGTGGCCATGGACGAGGCGACCGCCCGGGAGCTCTCCCCGGGGGCCGGCGGAATGCCCAGCGGCTGCCGGTTGTACGTCTTCGCACTGTCCCGACCCCCGAGGGGCGGACGGACAGGCGGCGAAGGTTGACCCCCCCGGGGGTGAAGCTTATAAGCGGCCCGCTCGTTAGAAGGACATGGCCTGGTCTGTACCCCTCCGCGGACCCAGGCGGCACGAGCGGTCACCCCGGAGCGGGATTCAGGAAGAAGCCATGTCGTTGCATCAGGAGCGCAAGAGCGAGCTGGTCACGAAGTTCCGCACCCACGAGTCCGACACCGGCTCGCCCGAGGTGCAGGTGGCGCTGCTGTCCGAGCGCATCAACATGCTCACCGAGCACTTCAAGACCCACAAGAAGGACCACCACTCCCGCCGCGGTCTGCTGAAGCTGGTCGGTCAGCGCCGCCGCATGCTGGACTACCTCAAGTCCAAGGACGTGGCCCGTTACAAGAAGCTCATCGAGGGCCTCGGCATCCGCAAGTAGGCACTGGAGAGCACCCGGGGCGCTGGCACAACACCAGCGCCCCGCGCGTTTAGGCAGCACGGTTTCGCAGCACCGGTTCAAACAGAAGCGCGGACGTGGGCGAAGGAGTGGGCGAGGGCGTGGTGGAGGCAGGCTCTTTTGGTTTCCGTTCAGACCGGCCGACCTGAGGTTCCAGGTGGGCGGGTGTGATCAGGGATCAAGAGGTCTGGTCCATCCCTCCGGCGCTCCGCAACGGAGCCCGTTTCCGCAGTACAGGCAGCGTTCGTCTGGCATGTGCCTGCTTCAAGGCCCTGGCGACCGCTCATTCCCAGAAGGCCCCTTCCAGGCGGCCCGGCCCCATGCACGTGGGCCGGCCGTGGCTGGCGCGGGTCTTCGCACGCGAAGCAGGCACAGAGGCCACACGACATGTTGAAGAAGAGCGTCAAGATTGGTGAGAACGAGCTGAGCATCGAGACGGGCCGCCTGGCCAAGCAGGCTGACGGCGCGGTGGTGGTCCGCTACGGCGACACCATGCTGCTCATCACGGCGGTGAGCGCGCGGGAGAAGAAGGACGTCGACTTCCTGCCCCTCACGGTGGAGTACCAGGAGAAGCTGTACTCGGCGGGCCGCATCCCGGGCAGCTACTTCAAGCGCGAGGGCCGTCTGACGGAGAAGGAGACGCTGGCCTCCCGTCTGGTGGACCGCTCCTGCCGCCCGCTGTTCCCGGAAGGCTACGCCTACGAGACGCAGGTCATCGCGTCCGTCATCTCCGCGGACCCGGAGAACGAGGGTGACATCCACGGCATCACCGGCGCCTCCGCGGCGCTGTGGGTGTCGGACATCCCGTTCAACGGCCCCATCGCGGGCATCCGCGTGGGCCGCGTGGGCGGCCAGCTGGTGGCCAACCCCACCGCGAAGCAGCGCGAGCAGAGCGACCTGGACCTCGTCATGGCGGTGAGCCGCGAGGCCATCGTGATGGTGGAGGGTGGCGCGGAAGAGGTCAGCGAGGCGGACATGGTGGCGGCGCTGGAGTTCGGCCGTCAGCAGGCCCAGCCCGCCCTGGACATCCAGGACCAGCTGCGCGCCGAGCTGAAGAAGCAGGTCCGCTCCTACGACAAGCTGGCCACCATCGACGAGGGCCTGCGCGCGCAGGTCCGCGCCCTGGCGATGGACGGCGTGAAGGCCGGCTACGCCATCAAGGAGAAGGCGGCCCGCTACGACGCGCTCTCCAAGGCGAAGAAGGCGGCGGTGGCCGCGCTCAAGGAGAAGATGGGCGCGGAGTTCACCCCGCAGGTGGAGAAGCACGCCAAGCAGGTCATCGAGGACCTGAAGTACGACCACATGCGTGAGCTCACCGTGAACGGTGGCCGTATCGGTGACCGCGGCCACGACGTGGTGCGCTCCATCACCAACGAGGTCGGCGTGCTGCCCCGCACGCACGGCAGCGCGGTGTTCACCCGCGGCGAGACGCAGGCGCTCGTGGTCGCCACGCTGGGCACCAGCGAGGACGAGCAGCGGCTGGAGCTCTTGAGCGGCCAGGCCTTCAAGCGCTTCATGCTGCACTACAACTTCCCGCCCTTCAGCGTGAACGAGACCAAGCCCCTGCGCGGCCCCGGCCGTCGCGAGGTCGGTCACGGCGCCCTGGCGGAGCGCGCGCTGCGCAACATGATTCCGGCCAGCGACTCGTTCCCCTACACGGTGCGCCTGGTGTCGGAGATCCTGGAGTCCAACGGCTCCTCGTCCATGGCCTCCGTGTGCGGTGGCACGCTGGCGCTGATGGACGCGGGCGTCCCCATCAAGGCGCCGGTGGCGGGCATCGCCATGGGCCTGGTGAAGGAGGGTGAGAAGATCGCCATCCTGTCCGACATCCTGGGGGATGAGGACCACCTGGGCGACATGGACTTCAAGGTCTGCGGCACGTCCAACGGCATCACGTCCATCCAGATGGACATCAAGATCACCGGCCTCACCACGGAGATCATGAGCCGCGCGCTGGAGCAGGCGCGTCAGGGCCGCATCCACATCCTGGCGGAGATGGCGAAGACGCTGAACGCTCCCCGCAAGGAGATCAGCCAGTTCGCGCCGCGCATCACCACCATCCAGATCCGTCCGGAGTTCATCAAGAACGTCATCGGGCCGGGCGGCAAGGTGATCAAGGACATCATCGCCCGCACGGGTGCCGCGATTAACATCGAGGACACCGGCCGCGTGGACATCGCCAGCGCGAACGGCGAGGCGGTGAAGGCGGCCATCGCGATGATCCAGGCGCTCACGCGCGAGGCGGAGATCGGGAAGATCTACACGGGCACGGTGCGGAAGATCGCCGAGTTCGGCGCCTTCGTGGAGCTGTTCCCGGGCACCGACGGCCTCATCCACATCTCCGAGCTGTCCGACAAGCGCGTGAAGAGCGTGTCGGACGTGCTGAGCGAGGGTGACGAGGTGCTGGTGAAGGTCGTCAGCATCGACAAGACGGGCAAGATCCGCCTGTCTCGCAAGGAGGCCATGGCCGAGCGCGCCACCGCGCAGGGCACGCCCCCTCCGGCCGCCGCCCCCGCGGCCCCGACGCCGGACGCGAAGGCCTGAGTCTGGCCTTCCGGTAGAGGCCTTCCTCCCGCGAGGAAGGCCGCTTCCCGACGCCCCGTCTCCTCCCGCCTCCGGGCGCGAAGGGGCGGGGCGTTGTCGTGGGTGGGGCCGCGGACCAGGCGCCGGATGGATGCCGGGTTCCTCCCGTCCGCGTGTCGAGCCGGGGGGCGGATATGGGGCTCCTCCCGTCCGCGTGTCGAGCTGCGGGCGGGGGCGGATGCCGGGCTCGTCCCATCCGTGTGTCGAGCCGAGGGGAGCGAATGCCGGGCTCGTCCCGTCCGTGTGTCGAGCCCAGGGGGCGGATATGGGGCTCCTCCCGTTCGCGTGTTGAGCCCGGGGGCGAGGGGCGGAGGCCGGGCGCCTCCCGTCCGCGTGTCGAGCCCGGGGGCGAGGGGCGGAGGCCGGGCGCTTCCCGTCCGCGTGTCGAGCCAGGGGCGGGGGGGGCGGAGGCCGGGCGCCTCCCGTTCGCGTGTCGAGCCGGGGGCGAGGGGCGGAGGCCGGGCGCCTCTCGTCCGCGTGTCGAGCCCGGGGCGGGTGTCGCGGGCCCGGGGATCTGCCGGGCGCGCTCCGGGCCGCCTGGGATTTCGTGCTCCGGCCCTGGCGGTTTAAATCCCCAGCGGGGCCTGCCTCGTTGATGGGGGACCGCTCCGGAGGCGTCTCCATGCCGTCCCTGCCATCCAGCTCCCCGGAGCCCTCGAGCAGCTTCCTCACGGATGTGTCCCGCTTCCTGGGCGCGTTCCGCTGGGCGTTCATGCCGCTGGGCCTGCTGGCGCTGGTGGCGGTGGGCGTACACGCGGCGGCGGACACGCTGGATGACCGGCTGCTCACGGGGGTGGACCGGCTGGACTCGGCGTTCGACGCGTGGGTCGGACAGTCGTCCTCGACGGCGTTCCTGGTGGACTGGGTGTCCCTGGAGACGCGCACCCGGCTGGCGCGGGCCCTGGCCCTGGTGTGGGAGCTGGCGGCGGACCTGCTCCTGGCGCTGCCGGCGCTCGGCTATCGCGAGGTGGCGGCGCCCCGGCCGGTGGAGGCCTGGCGGCGGCTGGAGGTGTCCTCGGAGGCTTCCTCGTGGAAGGCGCTGCTGCGGCGCTGTCTTCGCCGTCCCACGCCGATGCGGTGGGTGCGGCCCCTGGCCACGGCGGGCGTGGTGGTGGCGGGCGCGTGCACGGTGGCGCGGCTGGTCCAGGGCACGGTGTACCTGTCGTGGCGGCCGTTGTTCGGCGACACCGCCGCGGACCTGTCCGCCCGGGGGCTGGCGGTGGCGGCGCTGTGCGGCGTGAGCGTGTCGCTGGGCTGGCGCGCGGTGCTGCGAAACCTCCAGCACGCGGACGCGGCCTGCGAGGCGGTGGGCCCCCGGCGGGCGTGGACGCGAGGCCTCGTGGGTTGCCTGCTGGTGGCGCCCCTGGGCTTCGCGGCGGCGTGGGACGCGGCTCCGGTGCTGTCCTTCCTTCGCTGAGGCCCTGACGCATGTTCGCTCGACGCGCCCGGGGACTGCTGGACTTCACCTTCGCGCTGCTGTGCGTGTGGTGCGCGTACCATCACACGCCCGCGGGCGCGCTGCTGCGGCGCGCGGGAGCCTGGGCGTTCCACACGCGCACCACGGCCCGGCCGCTGCTGGCGTACTACGACGGGGTGAGCGGCACGGCGGTGCCCATGCCGGACGCACTGCCCGCCGCGATGCTCACGCGCGTGCCCACGAGCGCGGAGGCGCTGGCGTGGGGGGCGCACTCGGCGCTGAAGGCCCTGGACCCGAAGGCGCGCGAGCCCGCCCTGGCCCTGGCGCGCGAGCTGGGCATCGCCCCGGAGACGCTGGTGGACCCGACGCGTGGGCCCGTGGCGACGCGGCGGCTGCTGGATGCGCTCGCCGGGGACTTCCCGTCGGAGGAGGCGCGGCTGACGGCGGTGTTCGCCGGGCGGGTGCCCGCGCGGTTCGCGCTGGCGCGGGTGGACGCGGAGGGCGGCGCGCTCAGCCTGGAGCGGCTGGCGAAGCAGTTGCCGCCGGGCTTCGAGGGCTCCTCGGTGGGCGCGGCGCAGGCGCTGGCGCTGTCGACGGCGCTGATGCTCGGGTGGCCGGTGGCGGAGAGCGCGCCGGTGACGAGCCCGTTCGGCTACCGCGTCCACCCGACCCTGCGCACGCGGCGGATGCACACGGGGGTGGACCTGGCGGTGCGCTCGGGCACGACGGTGAGCGCGGTGGCGGCGGGCGTGGTGCGCCGCGCGAGCGAGGACTCCGTCAACGGCCGCGTGCTGGTGCTGGACCACGGCCGGGGCGTGACGACGGCGTACTGCCACAACTCCGAGCTGCTGGTGACGGCGGGCACGCGCGTGGAGAGGGGCCAGGCCATCGCGCTGTCGGGGAGCACCGGCCGCTCCACCGGGCCGCACCTGCACTACCAACTGGAGCTGGCCGCCCGGCCCGTGGATCCGTTGGGGTTCCGCACCGCCCTGCGCATGGCGGACGGCGCGACCGAGCTGTGAAGGCGCTGTCCGGACGACCCGTGACGTCGGGGCCAGGAAGTAGAGGCGGGTATGGGTGCGTGTTACGGCAGGCGCATGGACCCCTCGCTGACCGTCCCCGTGCGCCGGGTGCGCTCGCATCCGGACCCCCTGCCGCTGCCCCGCTATGAGACGGCGCAAGCCGCGGGCCTGGACCTGCGGGCCGACATCGACGAAGAGCGGGTGCTCCAACCCCTGGAGCGGATGGCGGTGCCCACGGGGCTGGCCTTCGCGCTCCCCCCCGGCTTCGAGGGGCAGGTGCGGCCCCGCTCGGGGCTGGCGCTGCGCCACGGGGTGACGTGCCTCAACTCCCCCGGGACGGTGGACGCGGACTACCGGGGGGAGGTGCAGGTGCTGCTCATCAACCTGTCCAACGCGCCCTTCACGCTGCGTCGGGGGGACCGGGTGGCCCAGCTGGTGGTGGCGCCAGTGACCTCCGCGGCCCTGCTCGAGGTGGCCGTCCTGGAGGTGACTTCCCGGGGGGACGGCGGTTTCGGGTCCACGGGCCGCTGAGGCCCGGCGCGCAACGTCGTTCCTCAACGGCTCCGGAGCGGGCAGAATGGAGTTCCCGGCCGTCCGCCGGGAGGCCGCCCCCCGCGACCTCGTTCCGGAGTTTCACTGCTTTGCTCTGCTACCGCTGCGGCAGCCACGTCCCCGATACGAGTGAAACCTGCGCCACGTGTGGCCAGAAGTTCGACGCGGCCGCGCGCCAGGCGGCGGGGGCTGCGCGCAAGCGGGGAGCGGAGGGGGCGCCGTACAAGCCGGGCGACGTCGTCGCGGACCGCTACGCCATCCAGGAGGTGGTGGGCGCGGGGCCGCTGGGCTTCGTCTTCCGGGCGCAGGACCAGGCCATCGACGTGGAGGTGGCGCTGAAGGTCATCCAGCCCCGGCTGGTGCAGCAGCCCGAGGAGCGCACGCAGTTCGCGCTGTCCATGCGGGTGGGCAAGAAGCTCAACCACCCGAACCTGGTGCGCGTGTACGAAGAGGGGGTGGACGGGGACCGGCCCTTCTTCACGATGCAGCTGTTGGAGGGCCTGCCGCTGCGCCGGATGATGGAGCAGCGCACGGCGAAGGGGCAGCTGTTCTCGTTGAAGGAAGTGGAGCCGCTGCTGGCGCAGATGGCGGCGGCGCTGGACGGGGCGCACCGTTTCGGGCCGCACGCGGACCTGAAGCCGGAGAACGTCTTCGTCCTGCCGGACCTGTTGAAGGTGACGGACTGCGGGCTGGGGCTCGCGGTGCCGCACCTGCCCTTCGTGCAGGCGCAGAAGGGGCACCGGGCGGCGGCGTACATCGCCCCGGAGTACGTCAATGGCGCGGAGCTGGACACGCGCATGGACGTGTACTCGCTGGGCGTGTTGATGGGGGAGATGGTGACGGGCCTGCTGCCGGAGGATGGCGGCGTGCCCGAGGTGACGGTGCGGCATCCGGACCTGCCTCCCGCGTTCGAATCGCTCTACCGGCGCGCGCTCAACCAGAACCCGCTGGCCCGTCCGAAGTCGGGCGGTGAGCTGCACGCGGAGTTCGCGGCATTGGTGCAGCGTCACCCGGCCGCGGCTTCCCGTCAGCGCGCGGTGCCGACGATGGGCGCGCTGCCGCCGGCGGCGGTGGCCGCGCGGGCGGCGAACAAGCCGTTGCCTCCAGTGCCCACCGGCATGCTCCCCATCGCCAGCGCACCGACGCCGGCCGCGCCCACCCCGGCGCAGGACGAAGAGCCCCCACCGGACGCGACGCAGCCGCTGGACGCGGCGACGCTGGCGGCCATCCTGGGCTCGAATGCGCAGGCGCTCGACTACATCACGGGGCCCGAGGCGCGCTCCGTGTCCGATGCGGCGACGCAGCAGGAGATGCGCGCGGTGGCGGAGCGCCCGGCGGGGCGGCGGGGCGCGGAGGCGGATCCGCGCGCGCTGGGGCAGGCCCCCGACGCGGCGACACAGCTGGAGCCCCGGGCGGCCTCTCGCGCGGCGGAGGAGCCGAAGGCCAAGGCTGCCGAGCCGGTGATGCGCATCTTCGCGAAGGCGGAGGAGCCGTCATTCCCCGCGGATCCCCGCGGGGCCCGTTCCGGAGAGCGTGGCGGCGAGGCGTCCTCCGGGGATGCGCGCTCGGGTCGGGATTCCACGTCCAGCGAAGGGCGCGCGGGAGGGCGTGGCGAGTCCTCCAGCGGCCGTGGCGGCGAGGCGTCCTCCGGGGATGCGCGCTCGAATGGCCGTGGCGAAGCCTCGTCCGGGGATGCGCGCTCGAACGGTCGTGGCGAGGCCTCGTCCGGGGACGTGCGCTCCAGCGGCCGTGGTGAAGCTTCGTCTGGGGACGCGCGCTCCAATGGCCGTGGTGAAGCCTCGTCCGGAGATGCGCGCTCGAACGGCCGTGGCGAGGCTTCGGCCGGGGACGCGCGCTCGAACGGTCGCGGCGAAGCCTCGTCCGGAGACGCTCGCTCGAATGGTCGCGGTGACGCTTCGGCCAGTGATGCACGCTCCGGTGGTCGCGGTGACGCCGCGTCGAGCGACGGACGGTCCGGCGGTCGCGGCGATGACGGGCGCGCGAGCGGTCGCGGTGGCGAGTCCTCCAGCGATGGACGGGCCGGTGGGCGCGGTGACGGCGGGCGCAACGCGGATGCATCCGCCACGGAGTCTCGCTCCGGGCGCGGCGCGGACCCGGCGAGCGACGGCCGCTCTGGCGGTCGTGGCTCCGACGACGACGAACCCTCCGAGTCCCGCTCCTCGGGCCGGAACGGCCGCAACTCGCGGGCTTCGGGCATGGCGTCGTCGGCGAACCCGCGCGGCTCGGAGCCGTCCGGCCCTCGCGGCTCGCGAGCCTCCGCGGCCCAGGGATCGGCTCGGGGCGCCAACGAGAACTCGACGGGTGGACGCTCGCGCAAAGGGGAACCCCCGCCTGACGTGTCGGGCGCTCGCGCCGCCACGCGCCGGCTGTCGCCCGCGACCTCCGGCCTGCACACGCTGCCCGTGACGCGGGCGACGCAGGCGAAGCCGGCCCGCTCGGCGGGGTCCAGCTCGATGATGTGGATGGTGGTCCTCGCGGTGATGGGCATCGTCCTGGGCGCGGGCGGCGGCTATCTCTGGCTGCGCCTGCGTCAGGCCCAGGCCGGTAGGAACGGCACCGGGCCCGCCACGCCTGGGTCGTCCACCGCCGCGGGTGGCATCCTGGCCACGGACCGCTGTCCCCCCGACATGCGCCTGGTGAGCGGCGGCAGCTTCAAGAAGGGCTCCCCTCCGGAAGACCTCCAGGCAGCTGGCTCCAGCGACGAGATGCGCATGGACAGCGTCATGGTGGAGAGCTTCTGCGTGGACGAGTTCGAGTTCCCCAACCAGCAGGGCCACAAGCCGCGCCTCGCGGCGAGCTGGCTCGAGGCGAAGACCGCCTGCGAGGACCTGGGCAAGCACCTGTGCTCCGAGGAGGAGTGGGAGAAGGCCTGCAAGGGGCCCGGCAACGCGCGCTTCTCCTCGGGAGATGAGCAGGTCCAGAAGGTCTGCAACACCGGCGCCGCGGACGGGGCCGCGCGGAAGATCGCGACCTCTGGCTCCTTCAGCGCCTGCCGCTCCGCCTACGGCCCGGCCGACCTGTCCGGGAACGCGGCCGAGTGGACCTCCTCCCACTACCTGAACACCGAGGACTGGCTCATCAAGGGCGGCTCCTTCGACAAGCCCAGCGACGCCGCCCGGTGCTCCGCGCGCCGCAGGGGCGCCCCGTCGCTGAAGGCCCCGGACGTGGGCTTCCGCTGCTGCCAGCAAGTGGCGCGATGACGAACCTCCGGCGGCTCGCGCTCCTGACGCTCCTGCTGCCCGCCGTCGCCTTCGCGCAGGCCGCACAGCGAGGTCCGGGCCGTGCCCGCGTCGTGGCCGTGAAGTCCGCGAGCCTCGCGCCGTACGCTTCCTTCCTCGCTGGCTTCGCGTCGGAGGCCCGCGCGGACGTCACCGAGCTGACGCTGGAGGAGAGCCCCACGGAGGCGGCGCGCGTCTTCAAGTCGCTGGCCGCGCAGAAGCCCGCGCTGGTCCTGGCCCTGGGCCCCCTGGCCGCCAACGCCGCGCGCCGCTCGCTGGGCGAGGACGTGCCCGTGCTGTTCGCCATGGTGCCGTACCACGAGAAGTACGGCCTGGAGGCGCCGCACGTCACCGGCATCGCGCTCACCAGCGACTTCGGTCCGGAGCTGGCCGCGCTCAAGGCCGTGGCGCCAGGGGCGAAGCGCGTGGGCATCCTGCATGACCCGCGCTCCTCGGCGGGGGCGGTGGCGCAGGCCCGCTCCGCTGGCGCGGCCCTTGGGCTCACCATCGTGCCGCTGGCCGTGGAAGCGCAGGAGCGGGTGGGCGAGGTGCTGGAGGGCGCGGCGGGGAAGGTGGACGGCCTGCTGATGGTTGCGGACAAGACCGTGGGCAACGCGTCCGTCGTCCAGGCCCTCATCGCCTTCAGTGCCTCCCGCAAGGTGCCGCTGGTGGCGCTCACGGCCAGCCAGGTGAAGGAGGGCGCGACGCTGGCCCTCTCGCCAGCCCCGCTGGCGCTCGGTCAGCAGGCGGGGCGGCTGGCCAACCGCATCATCCACGAGAAGGTCGACCCCGGCGCGCTGGCGGTGGCGCGGCCCGAAGGACTGGACCTTTCGTTCAACCTCACCGCCGCGAAGAAGTCAGGTCCGTCCTGTGACGTCGTGCTGGAAGTGCTCCGGTTCGCGGCGCGCCGGGACTTTGCCGTGAAGGTCTACGAGTGATTCCACGTTACAGCCGTCAGGAAATGGCCTCCCTCTGGTCCGACGTCGCCCGCTACCGCCGCTGGCGCGACGTGGAGCTCGCCGCGCTGGAGGGCATGGTCGCGCAGGGGCTCGCGCCCAGGGACGCGCTGGCCGACTGCCTCGCCCGCGCCGGTGACTTCACCGAAGCGGACGCCGCGCGCATCGAGGAGATCGAGCGCACCACCAAGCACGACGTCATCGCCTTCCTCACCTTCGTGGAGGAGCGCGTGGGGCCCAGCGCGCGCTGGCTGCACCTGGGCATGACGTCCTCGGACGTGCTGGACACGTCGCTGGGGCTCACCTTGCGCGACGCGGTGGACCTGCTCCTCAAGGGCATGGACCGCGTGATGGCCGCGGTGGAGAAGCGCGCCTTCGAGCACAAGCACACGCTGCAGATGGGCCGCAGCCACGGCATCCACGCGGAGCCCATCACCTTCGGGCACAAGCTGGCCATCTGGTACGACGAGCTGCGCCGGGGCCGCACGCGCCTCCTGCACGCGCGCGACACCATCGCGGTGGGGAAGATCTCCGGCGCGGTGGGCACCTTCGCGCACCTGCCGCCGTCGGTGGAGGAGCACGTCTGCCAGAAGCTGGGCCTGACGCCCGCGCCCGCCTCCAGCCAGGTGGTGCAGCGCGACCGGCACGCGGAGTTCTTCACCGCCATCGCCCTGGTGGGCGCCAGCCTGGAGAAGTTCGCCGTGGAGATCCGCCACCTCCAGCGCACGGAGGTGCGCGAGGCGGAGGAGCCCTTCATGCCCGGCCAGAAGGGCAGCAGCGCCATGCCGCACAAGCGCAACCCCATCCTGTCGGAGAACCTCACGGGCCTGGCGCGCCTGCTGCGCGGCTACGCGGTGAGCGCGATGGAGGACGTGGCGCTGTGGCACGAGCGGGACATCTCGCACTCGTCCGTGGAGCGCGTGATTGGTCCGGACGCCACCGTGCTCCTGGACTTCATGCTCCACCGCTTCGCCGGGCTCATCGAGAACATGCGCGTCTACCCGGAGCAGATGAAGAAGAACCTGGACCTGCTGGGCGGCGTGGTGAACTCGCAGCGGCTCCTGCTGGAGCTGGCGCGCAAGGGCATGGACCGGCAGGCCGCGTACGTCGTCGTCCAGCGCAACGCGATGAAGATGTTCGAGGAGGGCGTGGACTTCCGGCAGGCGCTGCTGGCGGACGCGGATCTGCTCAAGATGATGACGCCCGAGGAGATCTCCGACTGCTTCTCCCCGGGCTACCACACGCGCCAGATGGACGCGGTGTTCCAGCGCGTGTTCGGCCGCGCCAGCTAGCGCGGCCCGCACCGGGCGACGGGGCTGCCGCTACAGGTAGCCCTTCGCCCGCAGGTTGGACTCGATGCGCGCGTGCACGTCCCCGGGGGTGAGCGTCAGCGGCATGCCGGTGATGCGCTCGTAGGCGGCCACGTACTTGGTGGCCAGGTCCACGCGCACGTCGTCGGGGATGGCGGGCAGCGCGCCGTGGCCGGAGAAGTTCCGCTCGCGGATGAGCCACTGGCGGATGTTCTCCTTGTCCAGCATCCGCTGGTCCTCGCCCTTGGCGAAGCGCGCCTCGTACTCGTCCGCCACCCAGTAGCGGCTGGAGTCCGGGGTGTGCATCTCGTCGATGACGAAGAGCTCGTCGCCCACCTTGCCGAACTCGTACTTGGTATCCACCAGGATGAGGCCGCGCGTGCGCGCCCACGTCTGGCCTTCCAGGAACAGGCCCCGGGCGGCCTCCGTGATGCGGGCCCAGTCACGCGGCGTGGCCAGCCCGCGCGCCAGGATCTCGGCCTCGGAGATGGGCTCGTCGTGCTGGCCGTACTCCGCCTTGGTGGACGGCGTGAGGATGGGCGTGGGGAACGCGCTGTCCTTGCGCAGCCCTTCCGGGAACGGAACCCCGTAGGCGGTGTGCGTGCCCTTCTCGTAGTCGCGCCACAGGCTGCCGGTGAGGTAGCCGCGCACCACCACTTCCACGGAGAACGGCTGGCAGGCGCGCGCCACGGTGACGTTCGCGTCCGGCACGTCCAGCACGTGGTTGGGGCAGATGTGCTTCGTGCGGTCGAACCAGAAGGCCGCCAGGCGGTTGAGCACCTCGCCCTTGAAGGGGATGGTGGTGAGCACGTGGTCGAACGCGGAGAGGCGGTCGCTCGTCACCAGGACCAGCGTGTCGCCCTTGCGGTACGTGTCGCGGACCTTGCCCTTGTAGGGGGTTCCCAGGGCGGGCAGGTCCGTCTGGCGGAGCGTGTGGGTGAGTTGCGCGTGGAGGGCGGAGGTGTTCACGTCGGAGGCGCCTCGCGGCCCCGGACACTGACCGCCGGGAAGGGGCGGGAGCGGGGCCAGCTCATGAGGCGCGCGACTCTACTGGAGGCCCGCCGCCATGGAAGCAGGACCGTAGGCCGATGCCAGGTAGAGGAACGCCGGGTTGATGCGCAGGATGCCGTCCACGTAGGCGACCGCGTACGGCGCGCCCGCGGCCCGGTCCACCCGCACCGCACCCTCCGGCTGGATGTCCCAGAGCGCCAGCAGCGTGCGCCCCACCAGCTCCGCGGCCTCGCGCTCCGACAGGCCCTGCAGGCTCTCCCGCCGGTCCTCCGGCCAACGGTCCCCCGCGCGCGCGTCGAAGGCGAACTGGATTCCGCTGCCCGCGTCCGGCGGCTGGAGCAGGTCCGCGCGGGAGTCGAAGCCCGGCGCCGCGACGAACTCGTTGCCCTGGATGATGGGGAAGAGCGCCACGCCCTGCGCGGACTGACCGGCCTGCTGCTCGGACTGGCGGGCGATGTCCCGGAACAGCTCCAGCCGGACGGCCGGGGACTCGAACTCCACCACCTCTGGCGAGCTGCTCAGCGCCTGCCGCGACGTGATGGACGAGCGCACGGTCGCGCCCGTGCCGTCGCACGCGGTGGTGAGCAGGGACAGCGACAGGAGCAAGCCAGGGACCCAGCGACGCATCAGCGGGAATATACCGATCAGCCGGACGCGCCACCAGCTAAACTCCGGGGCATGCGTCCAGGAGCGGAGCTGACCGTCGTCCTTCATCAGACCCGTTCACCCGACAACCTGGGGGCTGTCTGCCGGGTCATGGCGAACTTCGGGTTTGAACGTCTCATCCTCTCGGAACCCATCACGAAGGACTTCGGTGCCGCGGAGCGGATGGCCGTGAAGAGCGGCCACATCCTTTCGGGCATGCGCGTCGCGCCCACGTTGGCGGAGGCCCTGGAGGACTGTGTGTACGTGGTGGGCACCACGTCGCGCACCCAGGTGGTGAAGCGGTCCCCGCTGACCCCGGAGGAGGCGGCGCGGCGGCTGGCGGAGGAGAGCACCCGGGGGCGGGTGGCGCTCCTGTTCGGCGGTGAGCAGCGCGGGCTGTCCGACGAGGACCTGACCCACTGCCAGGATCTGCTCGTCATCCCCACGTCGGACGTGCAGCCCTCCATGAACCTGGCGCAGTCGTCCGCGGTGCTCCTGTACCTGTGTCACCGGCAGGGGCTGGGGGAGACGGCCGCGGTGCCCGCGGAGGCGGAGCCCGGCGCGAAGCTGGGGACGCTCGGGGCCCTGAGCGCGCGCATGCGCGCGGCGATGCTGGCGGCGGACTTCCTCAACCCGCAGGCGCCGGAGCACGTGCTGCACGAGCTGGAGCGGACGTTGATGCGTTCGCGGCTGACCCAGCGGGAGGCGGAGCTGTGGCTCAACGCCTTCAAGCACCTGGGCCGCGCGGTGGCGCCGGGCTCCTCCCGCGAGTGAGGGCGGGAGGCCGGCGCCACGAAACAGCCGGGACGGCTTAGGCCGCCGCTTCCTTCTTGTAGGTCTCGGCGTAGTGCTTCTCGCACAGGCCGGCCTTGCTCGTCTTGATACGGCACTCCGGCTTGGAGCACACGCGGTAGCGCGAGTGGGGCAGGTCGCCCTGGCGCCACTTCTTGAAGTGGAAGAAGCAGTAGCTCTTGGCGCGGTAGGGGCGCTTGCAGCCCTCCACGGTGCACGCCTTCTTGCCGTTGCCCTTGGCCGTGCGCGGCCAATGGGTGGGCTTCGTCGTCTGGGTGGCCTCGGCCATGGTGCGGACTCTCCTGCGAATCGATGCGCGAAAACCCGCGGCGCCACCTCTGGGTGGATCCGCCGCAGTGTGAAGGCGCACGGTGTATCGCCCGGTTTCAAGGAACGCAAGGAGGCTGGCGGCCCGGAAGGGCCCCGGGGGCAAGGCCCATCAGGGAACGGGCAAGCCCTCCCCGCCCTCCGAGTCCCCGCCCGCCCGTCCGGACGGGGAGCGCGGCACGGGCGACAGCAGGTCCTCCAGCGCCGAGCGGGCCCCGGCGGTGCGCTCCGCCGGAGCGGCGCCCGAGGCGAGCGTCGCGGGAGGCGCCTCCACCCGGGGCGCGTCCTCCAGCTTCACCCGCAGCGTCATGGGGTGCCCCAGCCTGCGCAGCTGGAGCTGGATGTGCTGGCCCACGCCGCGCGCGGCCACCTGCCAGCGCAGCGTGTGGGCCCGCTCCACCGACAGGCGGTCCAGGTTCAGGATGACGTCTCCGGTGCGCAGGCCCGCGCGCTCCGCGGGGCTGTCCTCCACCACGTCCGTCACCACCACGCCCCGGCCGCGCGGGTTCAGGTTGAAGGCCTGGGCCACCTCCGGAGAGAAGTCCTGCACGCTGATGCCCATCCACCCGCGGCGCATGCGCCCGTGCGCCTTCAACTGGGGAATCACCGTCTTCGCGATGTCGATGGGGATGGCGAACCCGATGCCCTGCCCGGACACGTTGACGGCGTTGGCCACCGCCACCACGTCGCCGTGGAGGTCCAGCACCGGCCCGCCGGAGTTGCCCGGGTTGATGGAGGCGTCCAACTGCAGATAGTCGAAGTCGCCGTCGCGCCCGTTGGGCGTCACGTCGGTGCGGCCCAGGTAGCTCACCACGCCCACCGTCACGGAGTGCGCCAGGCCGAACGGGTTGCCGATGACGACCACCCAGTCCGCGATGTCCACATGGGACGCGGACGCCAGCTTCAGCACCGGCAGCTTCCGGGGCGAGTCCACCTTGAGGAGCGCGCAGTCGGTGCGCTCGTCCTCGCCCACCACCGTGGCGGGGAACTCCTCCACGTAGCCGGTGGCGCTGCGGATGGAGATGCTGACCTCCGAGGCCCCGTCCACCACGTGCGCGCTGGTGAGGATGTAGCCGTCCGGGTGGATGATGAACCCGGAGCCAATCCCCCGCTGCGGCTCCTCGCCGGGGGGCACGTCCGCGCTGTCCTGGCGCGTGGTGATGGACACCACGGCCGGCATCGCCTTGCGGGCCACTTCACTGATGTTGGAGTGTTGCCGGGAAGCGGCGCGGTTGCGCGCCTCCAGCCACAGCTTCTTGGGGGGGCGTGACTCGGCGCGTCCGGCTGTTCCCAGCGCGCATGCCAGCACCGCCACCCTGATGACGCCCCCGACCTGCGTCCAGCCCATGGGCCCGCCTCTCCACCACCGTCCAACCCAACGCCCCGGCGCAACCTAGGCACGGGGCGGGGTAGGCGGAAGGGGAGGGTCGGCGATCAGCCACGGCCCTCGCGTCCGGGGGCGGGGGGCTACTTCTTCCGGGCGATGATGTCGTTGATGGCCGCCCGGTCCTCGGGGGTGATGCGCTCACGCGGACCCGGGGCGTTGGCGGACTTCTGGGTCACCGCCTCCCTCGCGTCCTCCAGCGCGTCCTCCACGCTGCCCTTCATCCGGTCCATCGCGGAGGGATTCACCGAGCGCTTCCAGGTGCGCTCCATGTGCTCCAGCGGTGAACGGCCGTCCACGTTGCCCCGCGCCAGGAAGACGCCGATCCCCACCGCGCATGCCGTCCAGACCAGGAACTTCAACACGCCCATGATTCACATCCTCCTACGTCGTCTTACATTGGTCCGGGGACGTTGGCGAGTTTCCGGACCGGGGACGCGGGAGTCGCTGACAGGGGGCTTGCGGGCCCTTAAGGTCCCGGGGCTTGCAGCCCGAAGAACTCATCAGGGCCGCCCAGACGCGGGCGGCGGGATTGGACGTGGGGCGGGGGGACGCGGCGCTGGAGCGCGTGCGGGCCCAGGCCTCGGCATTGTTCGCGAAGCTGCCGGAGCCCCCGGTGTACCGGCGAGCGGAGGACCCGTCGCGCAAGGCGGCCCAGGCGCTGCTCCCCGAAATGGAGCGGGTGCTGGCGGAGGCGTTCGCGGTGGCGCGGGCGCCGGCGGTGTCGCCGCTGGTGGACCGGCTGGTGGCGGCCCTGCGCGCGCACGCGGAGGCGCTGGTGCACACGGCGGACGGCCGGCTGGAAGCGGCCGAGCTGGCGTGGCGCCGGGCGCAGGAGCTGGAGCGGGCCGCGCACCCCACCCGCCAGATGGTGGGGCAGCCGGCGCGGCCTCCGCCCGTGTTCGACAAGGGCACGGGCCTGTCGCGCTACGACCCTCGCAACGCGCCCCAGGCGGGCGTGAAGCTGGTGTGCCCCAACACGGGCTGCAAGCGCATGGGGGATTACGCCTTCGTGCCGACGCACGCCTACCACCGGTTCGTGTGTCCGGCGTGCCGGGTGCCGTTCCTGGCCTACTTCGGGGAGCTGAAGGGGCTGGAGGTGGAGCACCGGCGCAGCTCCAAGCGCTACCGCTTCACGGTGGATGAAGTGGGCAGCGCCGTGACGACGCGCATCGACTTCGAGGAGGCGGGGGGGCAGGAGTTCCCGGCGGCGCGCAGGGACCTGCTGGCCTTCCTCTACACGGAGCAGCGCGAGCTGAAGGTGGTGGTGAACCTCACCAACGGGAAGATGATGTGGGTGAGTCCCGCGTCATCGTGCTTCGTGGTGACCGCGGCCTTTGGCGAGGGCGCCCCGGAGCTGGTGGCGTTCCGGGCGTTCCGGGACGACGTGCTGCGGAAGAGCCGGCTCGGCCAGGGGTTCATCGACGGGTACTATCACTGGGGCCCTCCGCTGGCGGCGTGGGTGGTGCGCCGGCCGCGGGTCCGGGCTGGGGTGCGCTGGGCGTTGAAGCGGGTGCACGGCGGCCTGACACGAAGGGAACGCGGATGACACAGCAGGCTGGATCCGAGAATTCGAAGCCGCCGCGTGCGCGCGGGGATGGCGCCAAGACGGTGCTGGCGGTGGTGGCGGTGCTGGGCCTGGCGGCGCTGGCGTTCCTGGGCGTGCGGGAGGCGCAGCGCGCGCGACTGGTGCCGGATGGGGTCTCGCCGCCGTCCTTCCAACTGGCCAAGCATGGTGGCGGTTCGCTGACCCTGTCGGACCTGAAGGGCCATGTGGTGATGCTCGACTTCTGGGCCACCTGGTGTCCGCCGTGCCGCGAGGAGATGCCCTCGCTGGTGAAGCTGGCCAAGGAGTACGAGTCCCAGGGGCTCGTCTTCGTGGCGGCCAGCCGGGACGACGGGGATACGGCGCCGCAGCAGGTGGACTACTTCCTCCAGCGCTTTCAGCCGGAGCTGCGGCCCTACGTCGTCTACGCCGACGACAACATGGCGCGGGCCTTCGAGGTGAACGCGCTGCCGACGCTCTACTTCCTGGACCGCGACGGCAAGGTGATGGACGCGCAGCGTGGCATGCTGTCCGAAGACGGCTTGCGCCGCCGCATCGAGCGCGCGCTGAAGCGGTAGCGTCTCCCCCCTTCGACTCACCGAGCGGAGGGAGGCGTCGGCCCGTGCTCCTGGCTTGAGCCCCCGAAGGGGCTCGCGGGACGGCCCGTGCTCCGAACCGTCCCCGCGCTACTTCTTGCCCGTTGGCGTGCCCGCGTCCGGCGCCGCCGTGGCCTTGGGCGGAGTGCCTGGGCCCGGCGCGGTCGTGGCCTTGGGAGATGTGCTCGCGTCCGGCGTGGTCGCTGACTTGGGCGGCGTACTCGCGCCGGCTGCGGTCGTCGACTTGGCTGGTGTGCTCGTTCCTGCCGCGGTCGTGGCCTTGGCCGGTGCGCTCGCCTCTGGCGTGGTCGTGGCCTTGGGCGGTGTGCTCGTTCCAGTCGCGGGAGTGGACTTGGCCGGTGCGCTCGCCTCTGGCGCGGTCGTGGCCTTGGGAGATGTGCTCGCGTCCGGCGTGGTCGCTGACTTGGGCGGTGTGCTCGTTCCTGCCGCGGTCGTGGACTTGGCCGGTGTGCTCGCATCCGGCGCGGTCGTGGCCTTGGGCTGTGTCCCCGTACCGGCCGCGGGCGCTGACTTGGGCGGGGCGGCCGTGTCGCTCGCGGGAGGCGCACCCGGTCCGGGGACGGGCTCGGTGCCGGGCGGAGGCGGCTGGCCGTTGGGCACCACCGTCTCCTTGGGGCCGGTCTCGATCTCCGACTTGACCAGCTTGAAGTCCACGCGCCGGTTCCTCGCGCGGCCCAGCGCCGTGTCGTTGGTGTCGATGGGCCGGTCGAACCCGAAGCCCTGCGACGTCAGGCGCTTGCGGTCGATGCCCTTCTTCACCAGGTAGTCGAGCACCGACTTCGCGCGCCGGTTGGACAGGTCCACGTTGAGCGTGCGCGACCCCTTGTTGTCCGTGTGCCCTTCAATCTGCACCGGCCCCAGCGTGGGGTTCTTCACGAGCACCGACGCCACCTCGTCCAGCAGCGGGTACGACTGCTTCTGGATGATCGCGGAGTTCGTCTCGAAGAGGATGTTGCCCTTGATGCGGATGCGGTCCGACTCCACGACCACGTAGGGCGGGGCGTCGTACGGGCAGCCGTTGTTCTCCGGCGGGCCGGCCACGTCGGGGCAGTCGTCCTCGCCGTCCGGAATCTCGTCGAAGTCCGTGTCCGGGCAGCCGTCGAAGTCCTTCAGGCCGGGCACGTTCGGGCACTTGTCCAGCCGGTCGATGATGCCGTCGCCGTCGGTGTCCTTCTCCGGCTCCACCGGGCAGCCCTTGTTCTCCTTCGGCCCCTTCACGTTGGGGCACGCGTCGTCGCCGTCCTCCACGCCGTCGCCGTCGTTGTCCGGATCCGGGCAGCCGTCGTAATCCTCGAAGCCGTCCTTGTCCTCGGGCTGCGTGGGGCAGCGGTCGCGGATGTCCGGCACGCCGTCGCCGTCCGAGTCCGGTCCGCCGTAGCTCTTGTCGTAGCGCAGCGCCAGCATGACCCGCAGGGCCTCGCGGCCGTAGCCCGTGGTGACGTTGAGCCCGCGGCCCACGTCCAGCTCCAGGCCCCAGTCGCCCCACACCTTCGCGCGAGCACCCACCAGCAGCTCCCACGGTGACTTGAGCGAATCCGACTGGTCGAAGTTGAACGGGCGCACCAGCGGCGTGCGCAGGTGCATTTCGGCCGTGGCCTTCACCTCGCTCAGCCGGCCAATGTCCGGCAGGTCCACGATGCCGCCCGCGCCCAGCGTCAGCTCGTCGTCCACGCGCAGGTTGAGGTACTGCGCCGCGGGGCGCAGCAGCACGCCCACGTTGCCCAGCAGGCGCACCGGCAGGGGGCCCAGCTTCTTGTCCACGGCCAGGCGCGGGGCGAACACGACGCCGCTCTCACCCGTGAAGCTCCGCGCGCTGCCGGTGGGCAGCCGCACCTCCGCCACCAGCGCGAGCCCCACCGGGAAGCGGTCTGGATTCAGCAAGCTCACGCGCGGCAGCACGCGGAAGTCGCCCAGCGTGGTGCTGCTGACGCCCTCGGCGCCGGGGAAGGTCGGCGAGTTCAGCGCGTCGCCCAGCAGCGAGAAGTTGTCGCCCTGGACGACCGTGAACGGCAGGTCCACGCCCACCTCCAGCCGCTCCAGCAGCTGGTAGGAGAACAGCAGGTGCGCGTCCAGCCGGTACGGGAGCAGGTCCCCCAGCTTCTTCTCTCCCAGCTTGAGGGCCAGGATGCGCCAGTTGAAGTCCAGCAGCAGCGCGCCCCGGTAGCTGCCCACCGGCTCCACGGTGGCGCCTTCCAGCCCGATGCCGCTGGACTGCGCGGCCGTGGGTTTCACGGGCACCGCGTCGAAGCCACGGGAGAAAGGATCAGGCTGGGCGTGGGCCGCTGCCGTGGTGAGCAGCAGGCCCAGGAGCGCGAGTCGCAGGGCCGCGCCGCACGCGGACCGGCTCCACGAAACATGTTCGGAGTCGGGGCATTGCATACCGAGGCTCTTACCACCCACCTCCCCCCGCCGGAAGAAAAGCCACGCGTCGGAAGGTGCGCTACAGCCTCATGCCATTTCTACAAAGCGCGCGCGGTCCCGGACGCCGGGCACGCAGGCGAGCACGCCCTGTTTCCGCAGGGGATGACACATCTTCCACTGGGCTCCTGGGTTCTCGCGGTGGAGGGGCCCGCGCGGTGCGAGCGCCAGGAGGTTCCGGCGCTCAAGTGCTCTCGCGGCGTGTGGACGGTGTCGCCGGAGAGCCCTTGAGCGCCGGACGCGAACGTCAGTGCTCCATGAACCGCGCGGCCGGGAGGACCTGGATGGCGTCCGGGTTCACCGGCAGCTTCTGCTGGATGATGGCTTCATCCTGCTTGAGCAGCTCCGGCGACTTGGGCGACGCGTAGGTGATGGGCGACGGCGCGCCGGACTTCAGCGCCTTCGCCAGTCCGTCGGCGTCCTCGGTGACGAACACGAACGCCAGTTGATCCGGCTGGAGCCTCCGGCGCACGGCCGCGTTCACGGACTCTGGCGTCATCGTCGCCAGCGCGGCGCGGTACGACGCCAGGAAGTCCGGCGTGCCGTAGTAGAGCGAGTCGATGGCGTAGCCCAACCGGCGCTGGTCGGTCTGCTCCCACAGGCGGGTGTAGCCCTGGAGGAAGCCGCGCACCAGGTCGAAGCGCTCGCGCGGGAGCGGCTGCTTCACCATCTGGTCCAGGAAGTACACCGCGCCGCGCGTGGCGAACACGCCGTTGGCGGGCACCACGGGGCGCAGCCACAGGGACACGTCCTGCTGGGTGCGCACCAGGTTGGTGCGGTTGAAGGTGCCGTTGCCGCGGTCCTCGATGAAGTGCTCGGCGTAGGCGTAGTCGCCGTAGTTGAGGCCGCGCTGCTCACGCAGCTCGTTGAAGAGCACGCCGATGAACTGGCGGTGCTCGCCCAGGTTGGACAGCGCGAACGCCACCGGGAAGAAGTCCGGGTCTCCGCGGCGCAGCGGCGTGACGAAGCCCATGCTCACGGCGGTGGAGAGCGCGGGCTTCTGGAGGATGAGCGTGCGGCCCGCGGACGAGGGCACGGGCGGCAGCGCCACGCGCGGCGCCCCCGTGGCGGGCAGCGCGGACAGGCGCGAGGTGACGGCCTCCTGGAGCTTCGCGTCCACCGGGCCCGCCAGCCCGATGACGAGCCGGTCCTGGGTGAACACGCGGGCCGCCTGCGCCTTCACGTCCTCGAGCGTGAGCGCCTGGAGCCCCTGCACGGTGCCGCCGGTGTAGTGGGCGTACGGGTGGCCCGCGTAGAGCAGCGCGTCCAGGCCCACCTTGCCAAGGGTCTCGTCGTCCTCGCTGCGCAGGCCGTTGCGCACGCCATTGAGCGCGTTGGCGCGCAGGCGTTCGAACTCCGCGGGCTCGAAGCGGGGCGCGAGCAGCGTGTCGGTGAACAGCTCCAGGAAGCGCGGAAGGAAGTCCTGGTGCACGCGGCCGGCGAGGGTGGTCATCTCCTTGTCCGTGGTCACCTTGAGCTCGGCGGCCATGGGGTAGAGCGCTTCCAGCAGCTGGGCGGAGGTGAGCTTCTGCGTGCCGCCCTCCGCCATCAGCTTCGCGGTGAGGGCGGTGAGGCCCTCCTTGCCCTTCGGGTCGTCGATGGAGCCCGTGTGGAAGACCAGCCGCAGGCTGACGATGGGCGTCTCCGGCCGGGCCTGCACGACGAGCTGCATCGGCTTCGGCTGGTTCAGGGGCACGGCCGGCACCGCGGCCGGCGCCGGGGTCTCTGGCGCGGCGGTGACCTGCGGCGGCGCGGCCTCGGGGGCGGGCTTGGGGGTGGAGGCGCAGCCGGCGAGGGACAGCGCGGCGGCGACGGCGAGGGACACGGACGGGTGGGTCTTCATCACGGCGTCCCTCCGGCGGTGGCCTTGGGGGTGAGGGTGAGGACGGTGAGGTTGGTGTCCACGAGGTACTTCTTCGCGAACGCGGTGAGCTGCTGGGGCGTGACGCCGCCCAACTGCTTCAGGTAGCTGCCCAGGGAGTCCGGCGGGCCCATGACGCCCGCGTAGACGGCCAGGTCGATGGCCACGTCGCGCGGCGTCTCCAGGTCCATCAGCATGCCGTAGCGCAGGTGGTCCTGGATGGCCTTCACGCGGGCCGCGTCCACCTTGCCGCTGGCCAGGGCCTTCGCTTCACGGCGCAGGGTGGTCTCCACGTCGGCGCGGTGCTTCTCATCCTGGAGCGTGGCGTCGATGGTGAAGAGGTAGGGGTCGCGGTGGGGCGTGTTGGCGACGTCCAGGGACTCGACGAACTGCTTCTCCAGCACCAGCTCCTTGTAGGCGGGGCTGGTGTCGCCCACGAGGTACTCGGCGAGGAGGGACTGGATGGCGGCGTCCGGCGTGTCGGCGCGGGCGGCGGGCGTGTGCCACGCGAGCACGTGGCGGGGCTGCGTGGGCTGGGGCCAGTCCACGTGGACGGCGCGGGCCTTCGTTTGCGCGGGCTCGGTGGGGATGGTGACGGAGGCGGGCTTGCGGTTCCAGGCGCCGTAGGCCTGCGTCACCTGGGCCAGGACCTGGGCGTCGTCGAAGTCCCCGACGATGAAGAGGGTGGTGTTGGCGGGCGTGTACCAGCGCTCGAAGAAGGCGCGGCTGTACGCGTACGCCTTGGGCATGGCCTGGACGTCCTCGTAGAAGCCGAGCGTGGTGTGCTGGTAGGTGTGGTGGGTGAAGGCGGTCTTCGCCAGGGCCTCCTCCAGCTTCAGGTCGGGGCCGGCGGCGTTCTTGTGGTACTCGCCCAGGACGGCGAGCGCCTCGGTCTGGAAGGACGGCTCCGAGTACTCCAGGTTCTGGAAGCGGTCCGCCTCCAGCGCGATGAGCTGGGGCAGGCCGGCGGTGGGGCCGTACACCTGGTAGACGGTGATGTCGTCGGTGGTGAAGGCGTTGTCGTCGAAGCCGTAGCCTCCGAGGATGCGCTCGCGCTGGCCCTCGGGGTTGGACTTCGTCCCCTTGAACATCATGTGCTCGAAGAAGTGGGCGAAGCCGGTGCGGCCTGGCTCCACCTCGTTGCGCGAGCCCACGCGCACGGCGGTGACGTAGGCGATGATGCCGGGCGAGTTGAACGGCACGCGGACGACGGTAAGGCCGTTGGGCAGGCGCGTCGTCTTCAGCGCGTAGGGGAAGAAGCGGGAGGCTTCTGGAGGCGGCTCGGCGGACGCCGGGAGCACCGGCGTCAGGAGCAGCAGCAGGAGTGGCAACAGGCGGCGCATGCGCGAACCCTTTCGGTGCCGGGACGCGCCCCTCGCAAGGGGGGCGCGTCCCGGAAGCTCGCGGCGGACGTTACGCTGGAGGTTGTGCTCCAGGGCGAGGGTTTCTTGGGGCGCGTGTCGTCTTGGCGCCAGACGCCCGGCGTCACACGGCGACGACGATCTTCCCGAAGTGGCCGCCGGACTCCATGTAGCGCAGGGCCTCGCGCGCCTGGGCGAAGGGGAAGACGCGGTCGATGACGGGCCGCGTCTGCTGGCGCGTCATGGCCTGGAGCATGTCCTCGAACATCTCGCGGCTGCCCACGTAGGTGCTCACGACGCGCAGCTGCTTGTTGCCGGTGGCGGTGTTGTCGGGCTTGCCCGGGGCGCCGGTGAGCAGGCCGATGAGCGCGATGTGGCCGCCCTCCTTCGTGGCCGCCACGGAGTGGGGCAGGGTGCCCGCGCCGCCGACCTCCAGCACGTGGTCCACGCCCTGGCCGCCGGTCAGGGACAGGACCTGCTGCTCCCAGTCCGGAGACCGCCGGTAGTTCACGAGACCCTCCGCGCCCAGCTGCTTCGCGCGCTGGAGCTTGTCGTCGTGGCTGGAGGTGATGATGACGCGGGCGCCGAGGATGCGGGCGAACTGGAGGGCGAAGATGGAGACGCCGCCGGTGCCTTGCGCGAGCACCGTCTGTCCGGGCTGGAGGCCGCCCTGGGGGACGAGCGCGTTCCAGGCGGTGACGGCGGCGCAGGGGAGGGTGGCCCCTTCTTCGTAGGTGAGCCAGTCGGGGAGGAGGGCGAGCCCTTCGGCGTCCACGCAGACGTACTGGGCGAGGACGCCGGGGATGGCGCCGCCGAGCGCGCGGGCCACTTTTTCCGGGGTGCGCTCGCCGTCGGTCCAGGTCTGGAAGAAGGTGGGGGCGACGCGGTCCCCGGGTTTGACGCGGGTGACGCCTGGGCCCACGGCGACGACCTCGCCCGCGCCATCGGAGCAGGGGATGACGGGGACGTGGAGGCCCGGGTAGGTGCCTCGGGCGATGATGAGGTCGCGGTAGTTGAGGGAGACGGCGTGGATGCGGACGAGCGCCTGGCCCAGGGCGGGCCGGGGCTCGGGTTTCTCGACGGCGACCCAGCCGTCGCTGCCGGTGGTGTGCTGGAGCTCGTACGCCTGCATGGGAGTGACTCCGGGATGGGAGGGAACGAGGGCCTGGCGGACTGCCCGGGTTGCCAGGGCGGGATGTTGCTGGAGCGCCATCCCGGCGTGCATGAGGATTGACGGGAGGCGTTCAGCGGTTAATGTAGGTCGAGTGCGGAGCGTGAGTGGCCGCACGACGTACATCGAACCGGGGGCGACCTGGCTTCGACGGGGGCAATGACGTTCGAGACGCGTGCCGAGCTTGTTGGGTGCTCGTAAAACCGCCGACAACAACACAAAAGCCAACGACAACGTTGAGCTCGCGCTGGCTGCCTAACTAGCAGTCTCTAGTGCGCGGTCCCCCTGCTCTCGGTCCGTGGGGTAGGGATGGGCCGTCATAATGCGGACTGGCTGCCGAGGGTGCCTGGGCCTGAGGCGGCGAGATCTTTCCAGGACCGGCATCGGGAATCCCGTCCGTGGGAGTCCAGGTGACGTAGCAAATCGCGGACTACGCACGTAGGGTCAAAGAGCCGACGGCTTTCGGACGAGGGTTCGATTCCCTCCGCCTCCACTTGAAAGGGCCCGTAATCCTCAGGGATTACGGGCCCTTTCATTTTCCACCCCATGTCAGCAAGGGCGAGCCAGAAACCGCCCGACGAGCAGGTCGGGGCTTCGGGAGAAGAGGAGGTGTGCCCCCTGCTTTCTCGAAGCCGCCAAGCACGTATTCGCCTGTGGACAGGCAGCGCTCGAGCCGTGCGGGGCCTTGGCGAAGGACCATGCGCGTGGGCACTGCTTGTCTCGCTGACGAGGCCTGTTGCTAGTTTGGACTCCAGCAGAGGTAATGGACCTCGACCACATTCGAGACATAGGTGTTGGCGTCGAGGACACGGAACCGGATGTACTTGTCGTAGTAGGTTCCGTATGTGTGGAAGCCCATCTGGCAGTAGTCGTTGTAGCTGGTTGAGTTGTTCCACCAGTAATCGCCATACGGTCCACCTCCGAAGTCATCGATGATCGACCACTGGTAGGTGTACGGCGGTACGCCGTTGTTGGCGCCGCCGGTGCAGGTGACTGCATTGGTCTGGGGGTTTCTTCCGCAGCCCATGGTTGCCGTTGGAGGTGGGATGTCGAAGGCGGTAACGGTGCTCTGTATATCGATATTCTCTGGCTCGCTGGCAAGGGGCTCGCCGCAGGCTCCAAGCAAGGTCACTGCCGAAATAAGCACTGCGCCATTTAGAAAGTGCTTCACGTTGGTCGGAATTGCCATGGGCTCTCCTGTGCATACGGCCGAAGTGGTGGCATTCCGAATTTAATGGATTTGCGTGGCATCCTCGTTTGCTTTGGGCGGTGGATGTTCTGAAGTGTTCAGATGCCTTGGGCGACCCTCTCGTGAGGTGCTGCGCATTGATGGGTTGCTCCTTGCGCTTGCTGCGCCTTCATGATGGTTGGCGTTGCGTTGCAGGAACGGCGTTGCCATTGGGGGCAATAGGCGCTCACTTTCCCAGGGAAACCTCGCCATCCCTGGGGATGCCATGTCCATCACGCCAGTCGGTTGTGTCCGGAGGGCACATATGGACACAACGCCTCGTAATTGGAGGCCTCTGGGTTGTGAGGTGACGCAGGGGATGGCTCAACTGAACGCCACGGTGGTAGCTGCCAGTCGTGCCTGGTGAAGTGTTGAGTGGTGGACGCTTCCCTTGAGCCGGTCAGTCTTCGTGGGCAGTCTCGGTTGACTGGAATTGCCTGTTCGAACGACGTGTATGGCCATGCGGCGATTGGCGCCGCGGAAGAGCACGCCGCGCTGAGGTCTCAAGTCAGATGGCGGTGTGTTGTCTGTGGACTGGAGGTTGCGCGATGTCGAACAGGTTCTTGTTTCGAATGGGCTTGCTGTTGGTGACTGCTCTTGGGGCGACAGGGTGCGGCGATTCCCCTGGTGAAGAGCAAGCGTCGATTGAACTCAATCCTTCGTCCCATGCCGAGGCGCGCCTGTCGCTCGAGCGCATCCGCCAACTCTACGAATCCAATCCGGCCGCCGCGTTGGACGCCCGACAGAAACTGCGTCCGAGACTCGATGTGCTCAATCGCTTGATTGTGCGGGTCGAGGTCGCGCCGGAGCACTCCGTGGAGTTTTACGAACTGCGGCCGGACGGCATCCTCGTCGCGGAGAGCGGGCCGGTGGAAGGCGGGCGTATCTTGCGTGACAGCGACTTCGCCGACGACTCGGCCGTCGAGCTCTATCGTCGGCTTACGGGAGGTTCCACGCCGCCAGAGGCCCTGGTCAGGGCTGAGTCGCACCGTGACGGACCCGCGCGCGATGAAGCTGTTGCCAGTCTGGGGGCTGTCGAAGGACTGGCCCCGGCTCGTGGTGGGCAACAAGGCGACGTCCGCTCATCTGTCACTCAGTCATGGACTGGGGCGGACGGCCAACTCTGGAGGGATACTGCCTGTTACAAGGGCGGAGACTTCGTTCAGTGCTGGCCGACCGTCACCGGCAATGGATGGGCGTCCGCGAATTCGAAGTCGTCGTTCATCAAGGTCGCGCCCTACAGCGGCGGTATCGTGGGGGTGTGGTTCTCGTATGAGCTTTCAGTGTCAGGCACGTGGGGCGTTGCCCCTGGAGAAATGCGGTCGTTCTATGCATATAGCGGCAGCTACAAGACCTGCCCGCCTCTCTCCGCGTGCGGCACTTTCGAGTACTACATTCGTAATCATCGGTGGGACATCACGGACGCGGTCGGAGACAACTATCACGCTGCGATCGCGTTCAGGTGGAATTGCAGCTACGGCCTGTGCGGGAGTCCCTAGCCCTCCTGTATCGCACCGGATGGATGAGACACCCGGTTGTCTGCATTCGACCCGTCTGCCTTTGCATCGCCTCGCGCCGGGGCTGACTCGGCGCGAGGCGGTCGTGCCGCTCCAACGGCCAATGCCCCTTGGCCTGTGGGCCTGTTCCAGTAGGGCCAGCCGGGGTTCCTCCACGGTTTCGAACGTGCGCACCCAACGGTCCTCTTGGGGGCGAACTCTCGTGTCCCTGGGGCCGGAACGCCCCCGTGGGTCACGTTTTTCGCTCCCGTAAAACAGGATTCTCTGAGCGGCGTGGATACATCGGCGGGGGAGCAAGCAGAAGGCGCACTTGGAGGCGCGACGTCATCGCCTTGGCCCGGTACCATCGGGACGAATCGATTTGTTCCGATGAACACGGACGATCGCCAGAGGTGGAGACGCACGAGGTGGTGACGGACGAGGAGCTCAAGGAGGCACCGGCGGCGACCGCGCCGTCGGTGGATCCGCTGGTGGGGTCGAAGATTGGCGAGTTCGTCATCCGGGAGCGCGTGGGCGCGGGCGGGATGGGGGTCGTCTACCGGGCGGAGCATCCGCTGATCGGCAAGCACGCGGCCATCAAGGTGATGCGCGCGGAGCTGGTGTCCCCGGAGCAGGAGCAGCGGCTGCGGGTGGAGGCTCGGGCGGTGAACGCCATCCGGCATCCGGGCGTGCTGGACATCTTCAATTTCGGGACGCTGCCAGACGGCCGGCCGTACGTGGTGATGGAGCTGCTCCAGGGCCAGTTGCTCTCGGACTTGCTGCGCGTGCGGGAGCGGCTGGACGTGGGGACCACGGCCTGGGTGTTGGAGCAGGTCCTGGCCGCGCTGGGCGCCGCGCACCGGGCGGGAGTGGTGCACCGAGACCTGAAGCCCGCGAACGTGTTCCTGATGGAACAGCAGGACGCGGCGCCGCTGATCAAGCTGGTGGATTTCGGCATCGCCAAGTTGATGCAGGCGCACGACGCGCAGGATGGCTCCACGCTGGGGACGCCGGACTTCATGGCCCCGGAGCAGATCCGCGGCGGCGAGGTGGGCCCGGCCGCGGACCTGTACGCGCTGGGGGTGATGGCGTTCCAGATGCTCACGGGCACCCGGCCGTTCCAGGGCGACAACGTGCAGCTGATGTTCGCGCACGTGGAGCAGGTCCCGCCTCGGGTGTCCTCGCGGGTGGAGGGGATTCCGCCGGAGTTCGACGACCTGGTGCTCCAGCTGATGCACAAGGAGCCCACCCAGCGGCCTGCGTCCGCGGCGGCCGTCCGGCTGAAGCTCCGCGGATTGGCGCGACCGCCGGTGCCCTCCGTGGACCCGGAGGCGGAGACCCCGGCGGTCGTGGAGACGCAGGACGTCCCGACGCTGGCACGGAGGGAGGAGCCCACGGCCCAGGTGACGCCAGGGCCCAGGGTGGCGGGGACGGAGCGCCGGAAGGCGACGTCCTTCGTGGTGGCGGCGCTCGCCGGGCTGGCGCTGCTCGGAGTGGGTTATGGGTGGGGCGCACAGGCGGGGAAGGCGCAGCGGACGCAGGCGTTCGCGCCGCCGAGCCCTTCCGAGCCGGTGGTGGCGGAGGCGCCGCCAGCGCCGCCGGTGACTCCGCCGTCGGCCACCTCGGCGCAGGCTCCTGTCGAGGCGCCGCCCGAGGAGCCCTCCGAGGACCCTGCGCAGGAGGGGGCGAAGAGCGAGCCCGCGACCGTGGCGAAGGTCACGGGGCTACCACCGTTGCCAGCCGGGACCGAGTCCGAGAAGAAGATGGAGCAGCGGCTGGCAGGCCTGTTCAAACAACTGCTGGCGCGGGCAACGGACGTGGATGCGGACAGAGCGCTGCGCGGCAGGCTGATCCAGCAATACCGGGCCGCCGCTGAAGCGACGATGGATTCCGAGCGTGCGCGCATCCACGTCGCGCTGGATGACATCGAGAAGGAGCTGACCCAGCGCATCGCGCTGCAGGACGCGCCCCCGGCTCCCGTCGGCGTCGCCGCCGTTGTTACCCCGGCGCCGCCGCCCCGGGTCCCGGCCCTCGTGATTCCCAAACTCCCCCTCCTGCCCCAAAGCAATGCCTCCGAGCAGCGGCTGGCCCAGCGCATGGACAAGCTGGTGGCGGAGCTCCGCAAGCGCACGCAGAACCAGGACGTCGCGCCGGAGCTCACCAAGCAGCTGGTGGACCTCTACACCGAGGCCGCGAAGGCCCAGACCGCCACCGAGCGCATGGACGTTCATCAGGCGCTGGATGCATGGCAGGAGCGGTTGAAGGGACGGTTCCCGCTTTGAGCGGAGCCGGCTCCCATGACCGGGTGAAGGCCACGAGCAACCGCTGATGCGAGGCCCGCGGCGTCCCACGTGTCACCGCGGGACGCTCAGTCCCGGGTCGCCAGTCGGTGGGCGGCCCTGGCGAGCGCCACGACCTCTTCGCGTTCCAGCGTCGCCTCCTGCGCGAGCAGTGCTGGAACCAGTTCGTGGGCCCCAAGGACCGGGACGTTCCTCGGCTGCTCCTTCACCACGAGCTCCGCGTCCACGAAGACCAGCAGGCTCTGGACCCAGAGCGAACGGCGTCGCGTTGCCGCGCTCAGCTCCTCACGGATCCGCTTGGCCTCCGCTTCGCCCTTCCTCACGTAGTTCCGGTTGGCGCCGCCGACCTGGATGACGTGTCCGGCGACCCACACCCTCTGGCTGAGGAACTTGGTGTTGATGACGTAGACGCCCGGCGGGCCCACCACGAGGTGATCCACGTTCGCGCCGGTCCGGCCAATCTTGACGTCGTGCTGGATGAACCAGCCCCGCGGCCGAAGGGGTTCGAGCAGCTGACCCACGCGCTCCTCGCCTTCGGCGCCGCGCCCCCAAGCACGCTCTTCGGTGTGCATCCCGAAGAGCCGCGTGAAGAACGTCTTGATGGGCGCGGCCTTCACGAGCCTGTTCTGCCGCTCTCGTGCGCCTTGCCCAGGCCGGCGGACGGAGGACCCGTGCGATTCAATGTGTTGCTTCGGCATGGAGGGACCGAGCATATACCCCTTGGGAGGGATTCTCCGGAGAGGGAGAAGGGGCCTATTGGATGGCTCATGCGAATGAGCTCCCTCGTCCTGGTGTCCTGGTGTGTCCTCCTGTCTCTTGTCACGGCCTGTCTGGGGGATGAAGGGTCCCTGGGGCCCCAGAGGTTTCCCGAACCCCAGGGCTCACTGGTGCCGATCGAGTCTCTGGCGTCTGTCCTCGACGCGGGCTCGTTCCTCTGCAAACGCGGCGAGGCCTTCTGCGACTCCGCGAACCTCTCCTATTGCAGCCGCTCCGGCACGGATGCGGTCAGCCTCGGCGCCTGTGGTGGAGGCACCGTGAACAACCCGGTGGGTTGCTTCATGACGGATTGTCCTGGCGGTGCAAAGGCTTGCTGTCGTCCTGGGAAGGCCACCTGTAGCTGGTCCTTCACGAGCCCCGCCATCTCGGGCCAGACCTTCGGCTTCGACGAAAGCAGGGACAAGGAGAACTATTGCGTGGCGCCCTCGACCTGCGACCAGAACAGCCTCACCTTCTACATCGCCCCGCCGAAGACGACGGGAACGTGCCCCGTGATGGTCGGCCGCTCGGTTCACGTCATCATCGGACGGCCACTTCCGCCGCTCGGGCAGATCGTGACGCTGCCGGATTCGCGGGTCTTCATCTCTTCCGGAGGCACCCCGACCTCCTGCTCCGCGTGGACGGGGACGGTCATCGTCCATTCGGATGTTCCCACCTGGCGCGTCAGCCTCGACTTGACGTGCAGTGACCCGAACCTGCGAGACCTCCGCCTCGTGGGGTCCGCCAGCGGTGACGTCTGACTCATCTGGTGGAGTGGAGCCGCGTCGTCAGGCTGTAAGCGCTCACGGGAGCCGAAACTCGCATCAGTGCACCGTGCGGCGCGGCTTCGTCCTCGCGGTGCGCTTCAACTGGGCCTCCAGGTAGTCCTTCAACACCCTGGCGTTGTTGTGCTCGGTGTCGCGGGCCCCGTAGAGCAAGGTGATGCGGCCCTGGCGCGCCGCCTCGAGCAGCGGCTCCCACGCGTCGTGGTGCGCATCCAACTCGCGAATGTACCGGCGCCGGAACTCGTCCCAGCGCGCCACATCATGGGCAAACCACCGCCGCAGCTCCGTGCTGGGCCCCACCTCGCGAGGCCAGCCGTCCAGGCGGAGGTCCGCCTTCCTGCGCCCCCGGGGCCACAGCCGGTCCACCAGGAAGCGAGTCCCCGCCCGCGGGTCCGGGCCGTGCTCGTCATAGACACGCTGGAGTCGAATCATCGTCGCGAGCCCCCGAATGAATATGCTGCCCACGGGAAGTGCGCACGGGGAGCACCCGGCGGGGACGTGGCGGCCGTGCGGCGCTCTCCCCGGAGGTGTGAACCGCTCCTCCTGCGACACTTCCGTGCTCCGCTGATTCCGGCTGTGAAGGAACTGGAGGCTGCAGAAGTCGTCCTTGGGATACAGCTTGGCCGTTTCCCCGGTAAAACGAGCCTCAAGCGGGCCAGAAGCTCATCAAACCCAAGCCTCCGGGATTCGACCCTTGGTGAAACGGAAAGAAGGAGTGCGTCACCCCGAAGAGGGTTCCATTGAACCGCTCGCGATCGCGGCCATGGAACAGGCCTGGGAGCTTGAGGAAGATGCCGAAGCTTCTCGCGAAGCCCTGTTCCATGCGTATTTGATGGCGGCACGGGCAGGGAGAGTGGAGGCGATGACGAATGCCGGACTTCATCTCATGTATGGAGATGGAACCCGCAAGGATGTGAGGGAGGCGCTCGGGTGGATGAGAAAGGCCGCCCGACTGGGTGATGATGTTGCTGCCTTCAATCTCGGGTTGTTCTACGGCAAGGGGCAGGACGTCCGCCAGGACAGGCGGCTCGCCGAGCGCTGGTACCGGCGAGCCATGGACCTTGGATTTCCACCGGCCAAGGGGAATCTGGCCACGCTGCTCTACTTCGGCCGGAACAAGGAGAAATGGAAGGAGGCAGTGGTGCTCTGTCGAGCGCTTGCTCGGAACGGCGACATGGCCGCGCTCTGCACCGTGGCTGATGCCTACGAGCGGGGGCGCGGCGTCAGGAAGAATCTGGGGAAGGCGATCCAGTTGTACAAGAAGGCCGCTGCTGGGGGAGATGCCGAGGCGCAATCCATCCTGGGTTGGATGTGCATCAATGGCGTCGGGGGGGCTCGGGACGTCCTGGGTGCGATCCGCTGGTACCAGGAAGCCGCGAAACAAGGCCACGTCAGCGGCTTTTTCAGCCTGGGGCACATCTATGCGGAGGGCGATGGCGTGCCGAAGTCCAAAGCCCGAGCGGTCCGGTATTACAGGATGGCCGCGGCCGCGGGGCACCCACGGGCAGCAAACTGTCTGAAGGCACTTGGCGTCGAGATGTAAGGTCTGGACACAGAGCAAGGCACGCTGGGAGCTGAAGGCGCTCCCAGGGCGGACCGCTGGACCGAGCGCGGCCTACGGCAGCACGGCCCGCAGACCCTGACCCTGTGGCCCGGGTGTCTCCAGCGCGCGCGTGGGCGCCGTGTTCCCCTGGGCGTCGCGGGGGTACACGGTGACGGTTCCGGACTTCGCGTTCGCCACCCACAGCTGCTGTCCCGATGCATCCAGCGAGACGTCGATGGGCTGTGCGAGTCCGGTGGCGCGGCCCTGGAGGACTCGGACCGGCGTCACCTCCTCCTTGCCCGCGAGGAGCGCTTCCACGGAGTACACCGCCACCGTGTCGGAGCCGTGGTCCGCGACGAAGAGCTCCTGCCGGGACACATCCAGGGCCAGCCCCGCGGCCCGGTTGAGCCCGAGCTGGTCTCCTGTCCACTTCACGCGCGGTGCCACGTCCCCCTTCGCGTTGGCGTCGAACACCGTGAGGAAGGTGGTCCGGCTGCCCGCCCTGGTGGCCACCGTCAGTCCCGTCACCTGCGCCTTTCCGGAGCCCGCCACGAAGAGCAGCTTGCGCTCCGGATCCAGCGCCAATCCCAGCGGGCCGGACAGCCCTGTCTTCTTGCCGGAGATCACTCGCTCCTGCTCGAAGCCTCCCAGCTTGTCGCGACGGAAGACCGCCACGGAGTCCTCGCCGCCATTGGCGACGTAGAGCGTGTCCTGCGCCGCGTCCAGCACCAGCGCCGTGGGCTGTACGACGCCCGCGCCGTGGCTCCCCAGCGGGGTCAACGCATCCTTCTCCTTCAAGCTGAAGCGCAGCACGGAGCTTGTCCCCGTGTCCGCGACCAGCAGCTCCTGACGCTTCAGGTCTCGCGCCAATCCCCAGGGCTGCCCCAACCCCGACGTGAAGTCGCGCCGCGCGGTCTCCGTGAGCACGGCGGGGCCCTCCGCCCGCGCCACCTCCACCACGCCCCCCGGCCCGCTCACCCGCGGCGCGAGCCCGATGACGAAGCACTGAATCCAGAACCACAGCTCGAAGTCGCCGCCCTGCCTGCCATCACCCCGGTTGGGATAGCCGATGGCGAAACGCTCGGCGAGCGAACGGGACGTGGCCTCGCCATCCAGGAGTCGGGTTCCATCCAGCGAGTGGATGAACCCGCCCTGGATGCGCAGCTTCGCGAGCATCCGAGGGTTCGACATGTTGTCGACGTTCATCCATCGCAACCGGTCCATCCATTCGAAGGCGGACGCGCTGGGGACCCACTGGATGTTCTTCCCGGAGATGCGCGCCTCCCCCGCCACCGAGAGCGTCTGGTGGCCCAGGATGCCCGGTGCCTTGCCCATGATCTGTTGCCAGTAGGAGTAGTCCGACGTCGTCATCGGATAGAGGAGCTCCAGCGACAGCGTCACGACAGGGCGCGGGAGAGGCAGGGGCGCGCCGGTGGGGCTCCGGTAGGGCGCCAGCTCCTCGCTGCACGTGATGCGAACCCCCTGCTTCAGCAGTTGGAAGAGGTCGGCGTTCACCAGCCCGTCGTTCTCGAGGAGGTACTGGGATTCGCTGGGCAGCGTCACCTGGACGACGTGGACCGCGGGTTCCGCCGCCCCCGACGCTCCGGGCCGGGCATTGAACTGGATGGGGGGCAGCCGCGTCGGCTGCTGCGAATCATCCACCAGCGTGACGAGCACCTTCTGCGCGGTCTGGGCCGACAGTCGCCAGATGACGGAGGCCGTGCCCTGCTCATCGGTGCGCACGAGCAGCGACGTGTCGCCTGGACTGGTGTCCTTGAGCGGCCGGAGCCGGGCGCCCTCCGCCGGCTTCACGATCTGGAAGTGGACCAGCGCGTTGACGACGGGGTTCTCCCCCGTCATCACCCCCACCACCAACGGCGACTCCAGCTCCTCCCCCGGAGTGCCCTCCTGTCCATCTCCGCCCAGGTACAGGAACGTGCGCTGGCGGCACAGCGTGTCCAACGCCTGCTGGACCGTCGTCGCTTGGGAGAGCGTCTGGCATCCACCCGCCTGATAGGCCACCCGGTCCGCCCGGCTCAGGCTCGCGGTGAAGACCAAGGGGAGATGGACCGGCGTGGGGTTGGCTCCGCCTCCTACCATCAGTCGCGCTTCCACCTGCTGGGTGGCGTCGTTGGCGTTCGGCAGCCAGTCCACCTCCGCGATGCCCTCGTCATTGGTCGTCGCGGTGATGCTCTGCGCCCAGGGCTGGGCCGAGCCCGTGACGCGCACCCCGCTGGAGGCCCCGTTGGACGTCCCCCGCACCTGGAAGCGGACGACCTGATTCGCCGCGCGCCGCTGATGCCGCGCCACGCCCACCCGCAGCGGACGCGGAAGGGCCTCGCCCGGCATCGCCTCCTGGCCGTCTCCGCCCTCGTACGTGAGCACGAGCTGTCGGCTCAGCGTATCCAGCGCCTCCTGGACGGTGTGCGTCCCGTTGAGGATCTCCTGCGCCGTGTCCGGCGCGTACGCCACCTTCGAGGCCACGCTGAGACTGGCGAAGTAGCGCAGCGGCGCGTGGACCACCTCGTTCCCGGAGTCCAGCAGCCGCGCCTCCACCGTCTGGCTGTGCAGGGGATGGTCCACCGTCTGCCAGCCGTCGATCTGCGGCGCCCAGTACACCTGCGCCACGCCATCCGCCCCGGTCAGGACGACGATGGAGGCGCCCGTGTTGGCCGGCGTGCTCACATCCGTCAGCGTTCCGCTGCCTTCGGGGACCACCACGTTGAACCGGACGCGCGCGCCCACCACGGGCGTGCGCCCGTTGAACACGCCCGCGCGCAGGGGCCGGGCGAGCCTCGCGGGAGCGATGGGGGGCTGGGTGGGCATCACCTCCTGGCCGTCGCCCCCCAGGTACACCAGCGTCTTGTGCTCGGTGAGCGGCGGGAACAGCTTGCGGCAGTCGTGCACCGTCCAACCGCTGCCGCCGCGCTCCAGCACCCCCAGCGCGCAGTAGTGATGGCGGATGCCCTGCGGAGGCTCGGCCACCGGCAGCCCCCCGCTCTTGGGCCAGAGCACCCCTCGCGTCACCGTGCGCGCTGGGATGAGCCAGTAATCTCCCGTGCGGTAGCGGCCCGCCGTGAAGCGCACCTGCACGCCGCTCTCCAGGGGAGTCCAGCCGCTCTCCGGCTGCGAGGGATCCGGCGCGGGGCTGACCTCCAGCGCGCCCGCGCCTCCCACCATGTCCCAGGCTCGCACGGTGAGCGCGCCCGCGGGCAGCGCGGCTGGCCACGTGGTCGCGTCCACGGTGATGCGATTGCCCGTGACGGCCTCCACGCGGACCAGCTCCCCGGGCTCGCCGCGCAGCACGCGCTCTTCGTTCGTCAGCTCCAGCCACTGGTTCGGTTGGAACCTCCGGTAGCCATCCTTGCCCGGCTCGGCCACCACGAGCAGCCGGTCCGCGGCGTCCACCGACTTCACCTGCGTGACGAGGATGCCGTTGTCGCGGGACCACTTGAAGGTGGCCTTTCCGCCGCTCGGGTTTCCGCGGTGGATCTCCACCCGGTAGAGCTGGTTCTCCAGCCGGCGGTAGCCCGCCTCCGCACCGATGATGCAGGGGTTGTCACTGGCCTGCTCGGGTTCGCCCCGCGCGGCCAGGGTGCCGGTGCTCTTCAGCTCCTCCGGCGTCCACTGGGGCGTGCCGAACGTCTGACACGGCACCGCCTCCACGGGCCCGGAGGCATTCGCGCCCGTCAGCGGATACAGCCGCACCTGCCACACCGTGCGCGTGCGGGTCGCGGTGTCCGGGCCGCCGAGCGCCACCTCGCGAAGCTCCGCGTCCTCCAGCGCGGTGACATGGCGCTGCCACACGTCCAGGAAGGCCAGGTAGCGCCCGTTCGCCGTGGGCAGCGGCACGCCGGGCAGGTCCGGCTGGGCGCCCAGCGACGGCTCCTGGTCGTTCTCGCAGAGCACGCCGTCCACGTAGTAGCGGCCCTTGCGCAGCGCCGGCTGCCCTGCGGACAGGAAGAGGGCGAAGCCCGTCTGGTCCGCGGGGGTGCCCGGCTCCTGGGGCGTGCCGCTGACGCCGATGACGTCCCGGCGGGTGGTCTGGTCCAGGTACCGCTGGATGTCGACGTGCTCGTTCCAGTCCGCGTCGAGCTGCACGCGCCCCTGTTGCATCCGCACGCCGGAGTAGTGCTTCGCGGGCCGGAACGTGTTCCGGCTGAAATCGCCCTTCATGGCGTCTCCTCAGGTCACGAAGAAGAACCCGGCTTCGAGTCCGAAGCGCAGGTAGTCAGTCAAGCTGGCGCGCAGGTTGGCCTCGCGCTGCGGTTGTTGGAGGTGGTGGAACACGCCCATCTCCCCCTCGTCACTGGCACCCCGGCGGATGCCGGAGTCGGTGTCGTCCCGGAGCTGGCAATAGCCAGGGTCCCCATACCGGTCCGACGTGAAGACGGGCTTCACCCGCCGCTCCACCTCCAGGCGCACGTCCACGGGCGCGTCCTCGGCGTAGGCGGGCTGGCAGCGGAAGCGCTGGGGCACGCGCGAGCCCGGCGGCACGTAGCAGAAGCGCACGCAGCCCTCCTGCCGCTGGAGCACCTCCACGGTGCCCGTGAAGAGCGAATCGCTGGCCAGCTCCAGCACCGTGGCCTTCACACCCCCCAGCACCGTGCTGGACAGGACGTGCAGCACGCCGGTGGCGCCTGGGCCCTCGAAGGACTCGGGGGGCGGTGGCGGGTTGTTGAACGGCGCCTCGGACGGCGGGAGCGGCTGGAGGGCCTGCTCCCCGAGCCCATCCACGATGCAGTCCTCCACGCGCAGGGTGGTGGCCCGGCCCGCCTGGAGGGGGCCGGTGATGCAGCGGTTCAGCAGCACGGTGCAGTCGCCGTCCTTCGCGCCCCGCACGACGAGGCTCGGCGCGGTGCCGCGAGGCTGACCGGCTGGAGTCAGGTCCTGTCCCGGGACGAGGGTGCAGTGCCGCAGGTCCAGCGTCGCGTTGTCCGCGGCTTGGACCTCCAGCACGCCTCCGCGCACCAGCAGTCCGCTGAGCACCAGCGTGGCGCCCTGGCCCAGCCGCACCACGCACCGCCCACCGCACACGTCGATGACCGGCCGCTGGAGGTTGGCCGCCCGCAGCTCCAGCCGCGCGCCCGCCGCGACGTCCAGGGACTCCAGGGGATGGCGCTCGCTGTCGACCACCTCCACCAGCGCGTCCGCGCTGGCGTGGCTCGCGGCCACGGCCACGGCCACGGACGTGAAGGGCCCCTTGCGCGCGTCCACCTGGAACACGTCTCGCTGTCCCAGCGGGAGCAGGGTCTCCTGCCGGTCATGGAAGCCGCCGCCCACCTCGCTGCTGAAGCCGTAGGCGTAGCTCACGGACAGCGCGCCCGGCACCGGCCGCCCCTGCGCGAAGGCGATGCGCCCGTTGACCGGATCCACCGCCGCGAGGATGTCGCGGTCCACCGGGGGCGCGTCCGGATCCGCGGCGGGATAGGGGAGGGTGGCCGCCGGGCGGTGCCAGGTGGACAGGTCGCAGATGACGATGCCGTCCGGAGAGAGCTCCGAGTGGACCTCCGGATCCTCCGCGAGGTGCAGCGCGAAGGGCGGCGCGGCGCCAAAGGCCCTGGGCTCGGGCGTCTCCCCGCGGGCGAGCGCGGCGCGGCGTGCCTCCAGCTCGTCGTACAGCGGCCGGCGGCGCAGCGCCCCGGGGACGTGGGCCTCGTCGGCCAGCGTGCCGAGCGTCGTCTCCGACTGGGGCAGGTTGAACAGGTGCGTGTCACAGCCCAGCACGTTGAAGCGGAAGAAGCCCTCCTCCGTGGCGCCGGGCTCGGAGCCGGGCTCCACGCGGAACGCGGGCGCGAGGACCACCGGATAGGCCTCGAGCCGCCACAGGAAGAGGCCGACGTTGGGCAGGTTGTGCATCCCCCGCCGGTTGTCGATGTGGCGCACGTCCACGGTGCGCGTGGCGCCCTCGAAGGGGGTGCCCACCTGCTCCAGCGCGTTCGTGTCGCGCAGGTCCGGGGTGCGCAGGTTCGCAGGGCGCGGGTGGTTGAGGTGCTGCGTGGTGCCCACCCGCTGGAAGAGCTCCACCGCCCGCGCCGGCCAGCCCGTGACGTCACGGGCCAACTGCTCCAGCATGGCCGCGGTGCCCTTGCGGCGCCGGTAGGCCAGGGAGTTGGCCACGTAGGCGCGCTGGCTGAAGAGCCCGGGGTCCACCGGGACCAGATCCCGCACCTTGAGCAGGTCGCCGATGTACGGCACCACCCACTCCTGGCAGGTCTCGATGAACCAGTTGTCGTGGAGCTGGCCGATGTCCTCCTCGATGGCCAGCAGCTCGCGCTCCATGATGGCCAGCAGCGCGCGCAGCGGCTCGCCCTGGATGGCGTCCCGGGCGCGGTGGATGGACGGCAGCAGCTTGTAGAGCCGGTCCTGCGGCGTGGGGCTCACGGGCTCACCTCCGTGTCGAGCACCAGCGTCACGCCCTTGCGCTCACCCTGGAGCGCCGGGTCGAGCAGCAGCAGCTGGGCGGGCCTGAGCACGTCGCCTTCCCATCGCGCCCCGCGCGCGCGCAGCACCGGCATCAGCTTCTGCGCCGGGATGGCGGGCGTCGTCGGGTGCAGCCGCTCCAGGTCCACCATCACCACGCCCTCCACGTCCTGGAGCACGCGAATGACCTCCGCGCCGCTCACCGCCTGGGCGAACTGGCGCCGCTGAAGGGAGAAGGCGTCTCGGAGCGCGGCCTCCGCGCGGCCCAGCACCTCCTCCGGCAGGTAGCGCGCGTCCAGGCGCAGCCGCGCCTCCATCGCGAAGAAGAGCCGCTCGTATGAGGAGACCTCGAACTGGCGCACCGGATCGTGGTGCTCCCGCAGCGCCTCCACCAGGCTCAGGAAGAGCTGGGAGTCCGCGGCCACCGGCTCCCCGTCCATCCCCGCCACGGTGACGTGGACGAGGATGCGCTCGCCGTTGGTCAGGTCCGCCGCCTGGGCCTTGCCGATGCCGGCGAACGTGGAGGCGAAGTCCTCGTAGTCCTGCAACGACACCACCCGGCGCAGCGTCAGCACGGACGCGGGGGCGTTGTCGCGCGCCTCGTCCCGGGACTCGGGCGCCGCCGCGCCGGTGGCCGCGACGGGATTGGTGACCTCCCGGATGCCCAGGGGCCGCACCTTCAGCAGCGCGAGCTGTCCCCGGTCCACCTCGCCCTCGGGCCCGATGCCGGAGCGGTACACCGCCGTCACGTTCTCCTGCCCCGTGGGCAGTCGCGCGCCGGACACCCCGTCGCCGAACGTCACCACCACGGAGCCGTCGTCCTGGATGCGCACCATGAACACCTCGGCGCGCGGGTCCTGTCCGAACAGCGTGGGCACCTGCTCCCAGCGCACGCCATTCACCCGGACCTCCAGCGTGCTCTCCCCGCCCGTGTCCGTGGGGGCCGGCACGTGGGTGAGCGGCGGCTTGCGCAGCACGAAGCGCTGGTTCACGCGCGAGCCGTCACCGCCGCCCAGCACCTCCCGCACCGTCTCTCCATGCGTGGAGGGGACCACGTTGGCGTAGATGCTGACGGTGGCGCGCTCCAGCGGCGTGGTCAGGGCCTTCTTCAGCACCAGCCGCGTGTGTCCACCGACCAGCGTCTCGGCCCGGTCCAGCTCCACCACCTCGCGGATCCACGCCCCTGGCCCCGACGCTTGCTCCAGCGCCGCGCGCCCTTCGACGATGAGCACGCGCCCGCGCTCGAGCCCCTCCACCGCGCGGTCCAGCTCGATGTCGTCGCCCTCCACGGGGTCGGTCCGGGGCATCTCCCCCACGGGCAGCTCCTCGCTCTGGGCCAGGACCACCGTGCTGCGCAGCGGGAAGTAGGACAGGTGCTCGTTCGTGTCGAAGGTGAGGCGCGTCACCTTGGCGTTGAGCGTGAAGTCCTCGCGCGCCCAGGGCTGGATGTCGGTGACGCGATACAGCTCCACGTACTTGGACTTCCAGAGCGCCACCCAGCTGCCCTTCAGGATGCTGGGGTACTCGCGGTCCAGATCGATGATGCCCTGGACCGCCGTTTGAATCTCGAAGTCGGGCCACTGCGTGAAGCGCGCGTCGTGGGGCCGGTAGTTCGGGTTGTAGAGGGCCTTGGTGGCGTCCGGCATCGCCTTGAAGGAGGGCGCGTTGTAGCCGAAGAGGTTGCCGCGCAGCCGCAGCACGAAGGCGCGGGGGTGGTCCGCGGGATCCACGCGGGGCGTCTCGCTGCCGAGCCCGGCGTCCCACGTCACCCGGGTGTGGCTCAGCGCGGGCTCCGCCGGATCCGTCACGCGGGTGACGGTCTTCACCCAGCGCAAGTCCCACTGCTCGCTGCCGGGCGCGTTCTCCCGCTCCTCGCCCACCAGCAAGAGCGCGTCTCCAGGCTGGATGCCCATCTGGAGGCCCTGGAGGTAGAGCGTGTGCTCACCCCGCATGAGCGGCTGGGGCATCGTCCGGGGCACCTTGAGGACGTTCCACGCGGCCCGGGCCTCCAGCGGCTGCGTCGTCTCGAAGGTCTGGGGCCGCGCGTCCTGGCCGGGGATGCTGAGCACCTGCACGCCTTCGGGCACGTGCACCTGGGTGGGGGCGCCGGGCGCCGTCTCCACGGTGAAGACCAGATACGTGCTGGCGGCGACGCCGGGCTTCAGCTCGTAGCCAATCTGCCGCGCCAGCTCCAGCACCGAGCGCCGCTCCGTGGCGGTGCGCAGGAAGCCCTCGTTGGCGATGCGCTCCTGGTAGAAGGTCAGCACGTCGGAGGCCGTCGCCCACGCGTCCAGCAGCGCGATGGACAGGTCCTCCGTGCCGCGCGTGGACAGCTCCGCCAGGGGCCGGGTGCCCGCGAAGTCCCCATCCGGCAGGAACTCCCCGGGCAGCCGCGCCAGCATGCGCTGGAAGAAGCCGCTGTGCGTGCCAATGCGATACGCGAGCGCGGGTTGCCCCGGCCGGTTGTAGAGCGGCGTCGGCTCCGCGGCGCCGCGGTCCTCGCAGGCCTCGCAATCCCCCGAGCCGTTTGCTGGCGTGCTCACAGGCCCCCCTGCATGAAGAAGTCGAGCTTCCCGTTCTCGGGCTGGCTCGGGTCGTTGTCGAGCCGGGCGATCTCCAGCCGCTCCATCTCGATGAGGCCGTTCTTCCACTCGTCGCGCGGCACCTGCCCCCAGCGCCGGAAGCGCTGCGGCTTGCCGGGCGCGTCCTCCGTCTCCACCCACGCCACCCCCGGCACCTTCATGGCCGTGGCCACCAGCTGGCTCAGGTACACCGGCTGGCCGAAGGTGAAGTTGTCCGGGTGGAAGAAGCCGCGCAGCCCGCCGGGTTGCTCGCGCGTGCTGAACACCTCCAGCAGCGCGGCCTTCACGTTGGCGGCCAGGTAGCCCGGTGACACGCAGACCGTCATGGCGATGTCCAGCGGGACGAAGAGGGGCGCGTCGACGCGCAGGTCGTAGCCCGCGAGCCGGAAGCGCTCCAGGAACGCGGTCAGCCGCTCGGCGAAGTCCGCGTCCACCGGGAAGCCGCCGCGCCGGTCCACGGTGACGAACATGGTGTGCCAGCTGCCCGTCCACCGCAGGCTGCCCACCGCGCGCTGCACTTCAGGGTGGCGCTGGGCGACCTCGGCGTAGTCCGCCTCCGTCACCGCGCGCTGCTGGACGCGGAAGGACTCCGGCGCGTCGATGCGAACGCGCTCCACGGACTCGGGATCCACTCCTCCCCGGGCCGGCAGGGGGTTGCGGATGCTCAGGATGGCGTCGCGCCAGTCTCCCCCCAAGGTGGAGTGCAGGTGGGAGATGGCCTCCGCGCCCACGTTGCCCGCGCTGCCATTGCCAATGCGATAGGTGGCCGTGAGCGGAACGCCCGCGCCGGGGCGCTCTCCCAGCACGTTGTCGCCGAAGCGCAGGCGGGCCCGGCCGTCGTCCTCCACCTCCGCCACGAACTCGCGGCTGAAGCGGCCGCTGTTGAGCAGCGTGCGGCGGGGGATCCACGCCCGCCCGCTCTCCGTCTCTCGCAGCCAGAGCGCGGGCAGCGTCTCCTCCGGGGGCGTCCGCAGCGCGGCGGCCGCCGACGCCGTGGGGTCCAGCGCGCGGCCTCCCTCTCCCCTCGACACCTGGGTGAGCGGACCGCGCGAGAGCCTGGGGCGGTAGCGGCCCTCGGAGGGCACGACGGGCAACGGCTCGGTCAGGGTCCGCCCATGGTCCACCAGCACCACGTTGCCGCGCGCCACGCTCACCGGCGCGAGCTTGCCGACGGGATCCTCCGGCTCATCGGCGGAGTCCGGCGGCACCATCACGTCCCACAGGCACAGCTCGAAGGGGAGCGCGTCGTCCGTGCCCCACGCGACCTCCACCACGGCCACGTCCAGCAGCGGATCCCGGGTGAACTCCACCTGCGTCAGCCGCACGGCATGGCGGCGCGACGGATCCGCGTCCACCCTCCGTCCCGTCTGGGGACTGCGCCCCTCCTCCAGGAGGAGGACCCGCCCTGGCGCGAAGTTCTCCGGTGTCAGCACCCGCTTCGCCGGGTCGAATTCGGAGGGGACGTTGAGCAGCGTGGCGGCGGTGGCGCCCTGGGGGAGGCAGCAGCGGTCCTCTCCCCAGGTATGGAAGAGGATGCGGCCGTGCCCGGAGTGCAGGGTGAGGGGGTGGAGGGACTCGAAGACCTCGGCGCCCGCGTTCACCGCTTCCTGGAGGTGCTGCGCGTCCAGCACCCGGGGGCCCTCCACGGTGGTGACGAACACCGCCCCCGGAGACACGTCCGTGGGGCCGGGGAGCGACCAGCCCTCGGCGCCGGGGGACACCTGCAACGTCACCCAGGCCCGGGCGTTGCCGCCGTCGTGCATGGGGTAGTCCAGCAGTCGCGCGTGGCGGCGCACGGAGGTGCGCTTGCGAGCGGTGCCGAGGTACGCCTCGGTGGCCACCGCGTCCTGGTAGTAGCTGAGGTAGTCGGCCGAATAGGCCATCAACTCCACCAGCGTCACGCCCAGGTCCGCGGGGTTGCGCTCCTTCCACTGGGGCGCCACCTCCGACAGCCGGTCCAGCAGCAGCCGCCGGAAGCTGGCGTAGTCCCGGGTGAGGTAGTCGATGGGCGGGTCCACGCGCCCGGGCGTCGCGCTGCCCTTCGGCGGCGCGCAGTCGAACTCGCTGGGACACTCCACCTTGAAGGTGAAGTCCACGCGGGACAGGGGCCCGTCGAAGTCGTCCGGAGGCACCGTGTCCAGGAAGCCCCGCAGCAGGGCCAGCGTGTACGTGGAGAAGTCGCCGGACGAGGTGGTGCGCACCACCAGCGTCTGCTCCGTCTCATGGGTGCCCAGCAGCTCATCGAGCACCTGGCGCTTGGCGTACTCGGCCCGCTCGGCCGCGGTGGTGCGAGGGTCGCCGGGCGCCTGGTCCATGCGGAAGGCCAGGGACACGCCGACGTCCTTCAGCCGCACGCCTCCGGAGATGGAGACGTGGTCCGCGTCGATGTCCTGGGGCAGGGGCTTGTAGCAGCGCACCCACAGCGTCCGCTGACGCTCCAGGCCGAGCGCCGACGCGTCCTCGTCCAGCACCTCCAGGAAGTCGATGCCGTTGAAGGTGGCGTGGGCCTCCACCAACCGGCGCCGCTGCTCGCTCTTGCAGACATAGCGCGCGCCCATGTCAGAGCTCCCTCGTGAACTGGGCCACCTGCCGCTGCTGGGTGCGGCGCACGACGTAGCGCACCGTCACCTGGAGGCGGGCCTCCTCGCTGAGCGTCTCCACGGCCTCCACCTGGAGGAGGTCGCCCAGCCACTGCTGGAGCGCGCCCTGCACCAGGAACTGGGTCGCGGTGGCCAGCTCCGCGCTGTTGGGGGCGAACACCAGCTGGCCCAGCCCGGTGCCGAAGGTGGGGCGGTTGATGCGCTCGCCCGGAGCCGTGAAGAGCACCTGCTCGATGAGGTGCCGCACGTGCGTGTCCAGGTCCGCGTCCGCGGTGCGACCGCGTCCATCCAGCCGATAGGGGAAGGCGATGTGCATGGCTCAGGTCCCCCTCACCCGGACCTGCGTCATCACGACCTGGGGCGGGCCCAGGGGCGCGGCGCCCATGGAAATCCCCACGCTGTTCTGCAGGATGACGGGCTGCCCGCCCGCGCGGACGCGCACCGCGGGGACCAGCCACTTCACCTGCACGCAGGGGCCTCCGCCCTGCGGCGGGAAGGGACAGCCGGACACCAGGTACTGGTCGGCCAGGGTGGCCACCGGCTGCCCGCCCACCTTCACCCGGGGATTGCCGGGCGTGGTCTGCACCTGTCCCGCGTGGGGACACATCACCGTGGCTCCGACGTGGAGGAGGAAGGCTCCCATGGCTAGATGACCTCCAGCGCGCCGTTGTTGACGTTGACGCCCGCGGGCCCGAGCTTGATGTTGGACGCGCCGAACGACAGCTCGATGCCGGTGGGGCTGAGCACCACCTTCGCGGTCCCCCCGTGGTCGATTTCGATGCCGGCGGCGCTGAACGTGGCCTTCAGCGGCATGGGCACCGCCGGGGGACTCACTTCGATGCTCAGCCCGCCCGCGCCGGGCAGGTCGTCGAGCTTCACGGTGATGGCCCCTGTCTTCCACACCTGGGTGGTGGGCAGGGCGGGCGAGGCCGGTGCCTCGCCCTCGCCCCAGAAGCAGCCGGCGACGATGGGGTAGTTGAGGTCCCCCCGCTCGAACTCCACCCAGACCTTCGCGCCCATCGCGGGCACGGCGAAGAAGCCCTTGCCGCTGCCGCCACACGGCATGCACGGCATGGCCCAGCCCAGCTGGCTGTCGCCCAGCACGGTGGGCACCTTCACCTGCACGCGCCCCATCATCAGGGGGTCGATGTTGTTGACGACCTCGCCCCGGTACTTCCCGAAGTACGTGCTCATGGCGGCACCACCGGTGTGAGCGCTCCAGCTCCCTCGCGGGTGAGGGTGAAGCGCTGCTTGTATTCGCCAGGACGGATGGAGTGCGTGACGTTGCGGACGTAGAAGAAGCCGTCGTGTTCGAAGCCCGCGCCGCGCACGCCCACCAGCCCGCGGGGGCGCAGCATGTCGCCGTAGCGCGTGGCATCCAGCTCGCCCGACCCGGTGAGCACCTGGTCCGTGGACGCATCCGTCTGACCCTGGGCCCGGCCCTGGGCCGCGATGTAGCCCGCGCCGTCCGGCACGTCCTCCAGCAGCGAGGTGCGCACGCGCGACTGGGTGAGCAGCGCGGGCTGGCTCGCCAGCGGTGGCACCCGCAGGCTCGCGAACGTCCGCACCGGGAGCGCGCGGCCCAGCGCCATCGCCTGGCCCTTCACGGTGGTGGGCGCCAGCGCGTTGTATTGGAAGTCGATGCTGTCGACGTTGGACTGCGCCCCCATGTTCACCGACAGCGCCCGCTGGGGAATGCCCACCCGGTTGGGCGGCCCCCAGTAGGCCGTGTTCATCATCGGCGCGGGGCCGGGGGTGACCTGGAAGACGTAGCCGTAGCGGTTCGCCATCTCCCGCAGGTAGGCGTAGTCGGTGCCCCGGAACACGGGGGTGCGCTGGATGGGCAGCGGCACGTCCAGCGAGGGCGGCGGGATGATGACCGGCACCAGCCCGTACTGCGCGTAGCCCAGGACGAGCTGCGCGATGATGATGGGCTCCACCTGCGCCGGGTGCTCATGCACCTTCGCGTCCAGGTCCATGGCAGCGCTCACGTCCTCGCCCGTGACCGTGAGCGTGGAGCTGCCCGGCTGCTGCGAGGGGGCGAGCGTGCGGTGGGTGATGATGCCGTCGAAGAGCACCTGCGGCACCACGTTGAAGGTGACCACCAGCACCACGCGGTTCATGGGCTTGAGCAGCGGGTGGCTCGCGAGCCCGTAGTCCATCAGGTCGAGCGGCCCCGAGCGGCCCACGCCGAACGTCAGCTGGAAGCCCGAGCGCCCCTCGTCGTTGTGGGTGACCTCCACGCGCTGGAGGGCCTCCATGAACGAACCGGGCGCGGGGACCGCCACCGTGGGGCCCACCAGCAGCGTGAGATGGATTCCCAGCAGGCTCATCGGGCGCTCAGAATTCCGGCATCCCGATGCGCACCACGGAGCCCGGCTCCCGCATCAGGTCGAAGGGGTTGAGCGTGTCGTTGGCGTCGCAGACGCGCCAGAAGTGCTCCGGGTCTCCCAGCGTGCGGTGGGTGAGCAGGTCCAGGCGGTCGCTCTCGGTGACGGAGACCTCCGCCAGCACCCGCAGGGAGGTGTTCGCGGGGATGAAGCGGCGGCGCTTGTAGGCGGCCACGCGCCCGTCGGGGAGCGTGAGGGTGGCCGTCTCCAGGGGGGCGTAGCGGCTGGTGGGGTCGAGCATGGGGGCTCCAGGAGAAGTCAGGCGCTCAGCGCGGCAGCGCGGCGTTGGCCACGCCGGCGATGCTGCCGACGACGGCCATGGCTTCCTTGACGACCTGATGCGTGAGGAAGAGGGCGTAGCCGGGGTGCATCAGGGGCAGGTCGTTGTACGAGAGCACCCGCAGGCCCAGGGACACCTTGGCGCGGATGGGGTTGAGGCTCGGGTCGTAGGCCTCCTCGGTGATGGAGAACTCGCTGACCTTCACCGGCAGGACGCGCTTGGGTCCCCAGATGAAGAGGGTCAGCGGCGCGGTGGGGGGCACCACCTCCAGCGTGCCCACCTGCATCAGCGCCGTGTTGAGGATGACCTGCGCGGTCTTGGGATAGACCAGCATCTCCAGCGCCGACAGCTGCGGGTAGATGCCCATGCTGCTGGCGAGCACGTCGCCGTTGGCGAGCTGATCCGTGGCGTCGATCTCCACGTCCACCCGGATGTTCTCCACCGGCGCGCCCTTGAGCCGCAGCGCCTCCGTGCGGTCGCCTCCGCCCTCGCCCGCCATCTGGGGCGTCAGCGTGCGCGTCATCGTGTCCGGGTTGTATTGGAACACCACCAGGCTCGCGACGGGGTTGAGCGGATCCAACCCGATGATGGCCCCGCGCTGCGTGCGGGGTGTGCGGGGGAAGGTGCTCATGCCGTCACCGCCCCTGGCCCAGGCCGGAGTAGACCGCTTGCGCGACCTGGACCCCCAGCGCCGCGGGCGGAGCGCCGGACGTCACGCGGAGGGCGCCCGCGTCCAGCCGGGGCACGTCACCGGACAGGCCCGAGGGCAGTCCTCGTTCGGAGAACAGCCGCGTCAGCTCCTGCCGCACGGCCTCGCCCACCTGCTCGCGATGCGCGGCCGGGACGCCGTGCAGCACCAGCTCGTCGATGTGCAGCGAGATGTTTCGTGGCGTCATGTCCACCCCGAGACCTCGGCTTCCGCCAAGGGCTTGTCGAGCTTGCTGAACTCCGAGCGCACCGCGCGTTGCAGGTGCGCCATCCGCACGGGCTCGCCCGCGTCGGCGGCGAGGAAGGCGGCGTTGAGGGCGATGGTGCGGATGTTGCCGCCGGTGACGCTCAGCCGCGCCAGCCGCGCCATGTCCAGGCCCTCCGTGGGCGTGGCGGCCGGGAACATGCGCCGCCAGATCTCCGTGCGCTGGGGGGCATCCGGGAACGGGAACTGGAGCACGAAGCGCAGCCGGCGCAGGAACGCGGTGTCCAGCGCGTCCTTCATGTTCGTCGTGAGGATGGCCAGCCCCCCGTAGGACTCCATCTGCTGGAGCAGGTAGCTCACCTCGATGTTGGCGTAGCGGTCGTGGCTGTCGCGCACCTCGGTGCGCTTGCCGAAGAGGGCGTCCGCTTCGTCGAACAGGAGGATGGCGCCTCCTTCCTGCGCGGCGTCGAACACGCGGCGGAGGTTCTTCTCCGTCTCGCCAATGTACTTGCTGACCACCTGGCTGAGGTCGATGCGGTAGAGGTCCAGCCCCAGCTCGAGCGCCAGCACCTCGGCCGCCATCGTCTTCCCGGTGCCGCTGGCGCCGGAGAACAGGGCGCTGATGCCCAGGCCCCGCATGCCCTTGGAGGCGAAGCCCCACGTCTCGTACACCCGCGCGCGCTGACGCACGCTCGCGGCGATCTCCCGGAGGATGGCCTTCTTCTCCGGAGGCATCACCAGGTCTTCCCACCCCGCGGTGGGCTCGATCCGCTGCGCCAGCTCTTCCAGCTGGGGCCGGGACTGCACCCGGCAGGCGGCCCACAGCGCCGCGCCCAACGCGCCTTCGTCCGCGAAGGGGCCTTGCTCCCGCACGTCCGAACCCGCCGCGCGGATGGAGCGCATGGGCAGATCGAACTGCGTGGTGATGCGCTCCAGGGCGCCGTGCGCGGCGGTCACCTCGGGCCCGAGCGCCTGGGTCCAGAGCAGGCGCTGTTCGACGCGCGTGGGCCGCTTCACCTCGAGGTGGATCGCGGCCCGGCTTCGCGGTCGCAGGGGCTCCCGGGACGAGACGATGACCACGCCCTGCACGCGCTCGGCGAAGGCGGTGGCCGCGCGCAGCGCGTCCGCTCCGGTGGCTTCGTCGCATTCCAGCAGCAGCCCGCTCCCCAGCAGCAGGGCCTCGCGCTCCCACCACCGCGCGAGCGCCGCCCGCTCCTCGGCTCCCGCGGGCAACTGGGTGGCGCGGGTGACGTGCAACTGGAGCCCCAGGCTCGCGCAGGCGGCGCTGGCGATGGCCTGCGCACCGTCCGGCTCCAGCCCGCAGAGCTGGACGAGGGGCATGGGCTCATCCACGTCCGGTGCTCGCTCCCACGGCTGTCGCAGGCGCTCTGCCAGCGCCTGATGGGAGACGGGCAGCTCCCGGGGCGGCGGCACCGGCGCCATGAACTCTTGCAGCCGCCGGTCCAGATAGGACAGGCCGACGAGGTGGTGGAGGACACGCTCGTCGATGCGAAGGGCGCAGGAGGTGAGGCCCTCTCCAGGGGCCAGGGACACCAGCTCCCAGCGGCGCAGGGGCGCCACCGGCGTCAGCGCGCTCCAGTGCGCTTCGGGGAGCGAAGCCAGGGCCATGCCGAACGTGGGCCACGGCTTGCGCGGGTCGCCGTTCACGGAGGCGAACAGGGCGCCGAAGCCCGTGCCCAGCTCCAGGCTGACGCAGCACAAGAGGATGTCGCGCTCGAACGGGGACAGGCGGAAGGCCTGACACAGGCTCTCCAGCGCGGGCTGCGCCGGCATTCCGACCTCGGCCTCCGCGAGCGCGGCGAGGGCCGTGTCCACGTCATCGGTGCCTTCGGGCAGCCCCACGCCCAGGAGGGACGCGTGCCGAGCGATGCGCGCGCGCACCACGCCGAGCGCGGCGGTGAGCTGGCGCTGGTTGGCTTCCTGCCAGGAGTCCGCGCGCGATGGGCTCATGTGACCGTCACCTGCTGGGACACGTCGAACACCGGCGGGTTCTGACTCCAGTCGATGAGCAACGAGTCCACGCCGTCCACGCGCAGCCGGACGAAGTGGTCTCCGGGGGGCACGTCCAGGACGGTGAAGGCGAGGGTGTCCACCGGCGTGGCGCGCGCGGGGGCTGGCAGCTCCCGGCCGTTGAGCAGCAGGGCCACGCGTTGGTCCGGGCGGGCGCGAGGTTGGAACGCGGCGGTGAGCGTCACCTCTCCGCCGGGGCCTCGCGCCACGGGGTTGGGGGTGAGCCCCAGGATGCGGGGAGCGAGCGTCAGCGGCAGCGCTGGGGTGGTGTGCTCGTTTCCGTCCGCATCGGTGATGACGACGGACACCGCGTAGGGCCCCGCGAGCCAGGTGGCCGCGTCGTTGGGGATGTCCACGGTCAGCCGCGACGCCGACACCACCGTGGCGGGCCGGAGCACCGGGGTGCTCCAGAGCGGGTGGCTGAAGCGCACGCCCACCGTGTCCCCGGCGAGGTGGTGTCCGGTGAGGAGGAGGGTGTCTCCCAGTCGAGCGCTGGTCTGCTGCTGGGGCGGGGTGATGGCGTCGAGCACCGGAAAAGGAGGGACCACGTCAGGCTGGATGGACAGCACCGGGCGCAGCACCGGGAGCGGCGTGCGGCTGGGGCGAGTGCTCTCGATGAGGACGACGGAGACCTGGTAGACGACCGAGATCCGGTACTGCGTCTGGAACATCGTCCAGAGCTTGGAGACTTCCTCCAGGGTGGGCGTGTCCACGGTGATGCGCACGCGCTCCGCCTGCCGGTACAGGTCATTGCCGGGCACCGCGGCGCGCAGCTCATTGGCGCCGAGCAACGGATGGTCATGAAGGACGTTCATGGCCTTGCCGAGCAGCTTGTGGCTTTCCACGTCGTCGTCGGATGGCGAGTAGGGCGTGAGCAGGTACGTCAGCCGCAGGGCCAGGGGCGGGACACCCGACTCGCCGGACTTCGTCCTCGGTGGGAAGTCCATGTTGCGCAGCGAGGCCTGCTGCGCCACCTGGAAGAGGAAGAGATTGACCTGATGGTTGGTGGCGTCCCGGCCGCGTGCCTTGTCCGGTGGAAGCGTCGTCACCGACACGTCTGGCGTGTCCACCTGGAGGTGGTTGAAGAGGAGCGTGCGGAGCGCGGCCGTCACCGTCGCGATGGAGAGGGAGTTGCTCACCGTCCCCCTCCATTGCGTCGCGCGAGGTAGTCATCGAGCGAGGGTGCCGGGGCCGCGCGCGCGGGCGCGCTCCGCGCGGGGGCCGCGGGCGCCATGGCTCGAACCTCGATTCGGCCGATGGTGATCTGAATGGTGGGGGCAGGCGGCGGCTCCGCGTCCGAGGCGCGCGTCACGGAGGGAGATGGTTCGGTCCGCGTCACCTCGGCCGCCGAGGAGGAGGCTGGAGCCGGAGCCGCCTCGAGCGCCCTGCCCAGGGCCCTTGCCCTGCCGACCGCGGACAGGGCGCGGGGCTCATCGGGGGCGCTGTCGTCGCTCGGGGGCGTCGCTCGCGAACCCGAGGGCGCGATGACAGGGAGGCTCGGGTTTCGTCCGGAGAGACCGGCGGTGTCCCGTGGGCGCGTGATGGATGCGCTCAGCTCGCGGGCCAGCTCCGCCAGGGGGGAGCGGGAGCTGGACGTCGCGCTGTGCTGACTCGCCCCAGGCGCGACGCGGCCCGTTCGCTCCGTTGCGTTGGGCGGGAGCGCTTCGAGAAGGCGGCCGGCCTCGTGTGTCATGGGTCCCCAGGAGGTCGCTTCGCTCCGGTGGGATGGCTCGAGGCGGGCGGAGTGACCGGGCGTGCCCGGAACGCGCCCTGGATGCGTGTCAGTCGAATCGGGCCCGGTGCGGTGCTCGGCGCGTTCGTCGGGCGAAGGCAGACGGGTGGGCCGCGCGGGGTTGGTGCCGGTCGCGGGCCTCCCGGTGGGCCGCGCGGAGTTCGCGTCACGCGAAAGCAGGCCGGTGGGCTGCGCGGCATCCGCGTCACGCGAATGCACCCCGGCAGGCTGTGCGGGGTTCGCGTCATGCGAGAGCAGGCCGGTGGGCTGCGCGGAGTTCGCGTCACGCGAAAGCGGCTCGGGCTCGCGGAAGGCGGTGGGCGACAGTCGCTGGGGGAGCGTCTCGGAATGGAGGCCGGCCGCAATCCGTCCGGTGGGTTCCTTGGACCGGGCGCGGAGCGATCGCGGCCCACCCCCCTGCGTCGAGGGCTCGATGCTGGATGGGAGCACGCCGGAGCTCCGCTCGGACGCTGGGTGCGCGCTGTCTCCCGGAGCCAGCTCCCGCGACGTGTCTGACCGCGGGCGGAGCGCGTCGTGGGTGCTCGCGAAGGGCGGGGCGTCAGCGCCCGACAACGCCACCTGGGGTTGTGGTGAGGTCCTCCCAGGGACGCCCAGGGTGTCGGCCCGCGCCGAGGGCTCGACGAGCGCCCGGCCCACCGCGTTCCATGCCTCGCGCGATGCGCGCGCCGGCCCGGAGACGGTCCTCGTCGCGGGCTCTCGCGCCTCAATGCCCGCGTCGAGGCCCGGGCGCGGCGCCTCACGGTGATCCACGGGGCGCGACTCGGGGGCGAAGTAGGAGCCGGCGCGCGGACGGACACCCTCACCGGGGCGATGGTGCCGTGCCACCAGATGGCTCAAGTAGTCGCTCATGTCCCCGCCAGCTCCAGGTAGCGCTGCCGCTTCCACGGGCTCATCACGAGGATGTGCTCCTCGGACCATCCGTACAGGCTCGCCAGCGTGTGCACCTCCCGCAGGGTGCGTTGCGCCCACGTCTCCACTTCCCTCCAGAAGAACTCGGCGATGTCGAACGCGGCCGCCCACGCATGCGCACAGGCAGGACACTGCGTGGACAGCTCCACCCGTGCCTGCGGATCCGCGGCCTCCATCGCTTCCTCGATGGCCCGCACCACCGCCGCTGGCAGCTCCCCCGTCTCCACGTCCACACCCTCCCGGCGTGCCTCGACCACGCACCTCGCCAGCACCCGCCTTGGCCCATCTCCCTCGGGCCCCGCCTCCAACGCCGCGAGGTCCCGGCTGTCAGGCAGGCGGAAGCGCACCGCATGCCCCTCGCATTCAACGCCCAGCACCTCCGGGACAGGCGCACCGGAGGCCACCCGGATGTCGCTCACCTGGAAGGCCAGCTCCACCTGCTCACCGCAGGCAGGACACGGCACCAACCCCACGACCTCGGCGCCGAAGGTCTGCTCCCGCACGGCGAGCAGCAGCGAGTCCCGAAGCCCCACCGGGAGCCGCGCCAGCTCTCCCGGGCTTCGCTCCGGCCACGCGGCGCACAGCAGCGCGAGCGCGCGCCCGGGCCCGGAGTGCGGGTGGCCCGCCTCCCACGCACCCAGCAGCTCTGGAGCGGTCAGCGAGCGCATGGACCCTCAGCGCATCAGGGGTTGGGCTCGTTGTAGCTGGGCTCGGTGGGCTCGTTGATGTCGTAGTCGCGCTCCCAACCCTCGTTCTCCAGCTTGAGGGTCTGGATGGCCACGGCGTTGGCGTTCGCGTCCAGGTCCGGCATGGCCTGGTACTCGGACACCCAGCACCGGAAGAGCTTGTAGGAGATCGCCAGCTGTCCGGCCTCGTTGTAGACCTCGAGGATGATGTCCTTGCGGAAGTCCTTGAGGGACACCTCGGAGCCCAGGCCGGAGCCGTAGTTCCACACCTTGTTGGCCCACCGCTCGAACTCGGTGTCGTGGGTGACGCCGCGCTCCAGGGTGAGGGCCTCGTACTCGCTGCGGCCCGGCGACTTGCGGCTGCTGCTGGGGTCGCCGCCCTCGCGGTGCTTGACGACCTCGGTGGTGCGCTTGAGCGCGCCCACCTTGCTGATGCCCGCGACATAACGGCCGTCCCACTTCACGCGGAACTTGAAGTTCTTGTACGGGTCGAAACGCTGCGCGTTGACGCTGAACTGAGCCATGGGAACGCTTCTCCTTTACGCCGCGACCTGTCCGGCCATCTGCTGGAGCTTGAGCACCACGAACTCGGCCGGCTTGAGCGGCGCGAAGCCCACGACGATGTTGACCACGCCCAGGTTGATGTCGTTCTGCGTGGTGGTTTCCTTGTCGCACTTGACGAAGTACGCATCGCGCGGCGTCTGGCCTTGGAAGGCGCCCTGCCGGAAGAGGTTCTGCATGAAGGCGCCGACGTTGAGGCGGATCTGCGCCCAGAGCGGCTCGTCGTTGGGCTCGAAGACCACCCACTGGACGCCCCGGTACAGGCTCTCCTCGATGTAGAGCGCCAGCCGGCGCACCGGCAGGTACTTCCACTCGTCGGCGAGCAGGTCATTGCCTCGGGTGGTGCGGGCGCCCCACACCACGCGGCCCGCGGCCGGCAGCGAACGCAGGCAGTTGATGCCCAGCGGGTTGAGCTGGCCATTCTCCGGGTCGGTGAGCGGCACGCTCAGCTTGGGCACGCCGGTGAGCAGCGAGTCCAGGCCCGCGGGCGCCTTCCAGACGCCGCGCTGCGTGTCCGTGCGCGCGATGACCCCCGCCACCGCGCCGCAGGGGGCGAAGACCTCCAGCTGGTTCTCCCGCAGGGGATTGGACTGCACCAGCCGGGGGAAGTAGAGCGCGGCGTTCTTGCTGCGCAGGCTGCTGGCGGCGAAGCCGCTGACCGCGTGGGCCACGCTGTCCCAGCCCACCGGAGGATCCGCGACGAAGATGGCGCGCCGCTCCTCGCAGTAGGCCGCCGCGTCGGTCGCCAGGTCCGCCTCGATGTCGCCGTCGAGCGCGTGGGGCGGCAGGCACAGCAGGTTGAAGACATCCACCTTCTCCAGCGCGTACAGGCCCTGCTTGTTGGTGCGCAGGTTCGCGCCGGTGGTGAACTGGGCGCGCGTCAGCGCGTTGCCGTCGGTGCCCTCCTGGGCGGCCGTGGGCGCGGTGGGCACCGGCCGGCCCTGGGGGTCGAGCGTGGAGGCCGCGGGGCGCGCGGGCGTGGCGGGCAGCGTCTTCACCCGGATCAGGGCGGAGCCCTGCGCGAGCACGGTGGGGTAGTAGCGGGGACTGGCCGCGTCGATGGAGAGGTTGATGAACTTCTCCGTCGCGCGCGTCCCGTTGTCGGTGACGGTCAGGTTGAAGAGCAGGTCGTCGATGCTCGCGGTGCCTGTCTTCCGGGTGTTGTAATCCACCACCACGCGAAGATTGTTACCCCAGGCGCCAGGATTGCCCGCGGCCAGGGTCAGGTCTCCACCGGTCGTGGACAGGGTCAACTCCGTGGTGTGACCCCCATTGTCCAGACGGACGATGATGGCCTGCCCGCCTCCGTTGAGGAAGAAGTCGCGGACGGCGTAGCTCATGGAGCTGGCCAACCACAGGCTTCCGAAGGTGCGCTCATAGTCGCCGTAGCCGTTGCAGACCACGGGCTCATTCACCGGTCCGCGCTGCGCGCGCCCGACGAAGGCAGTCACCGACGTGGGCACCCCGGTGATGGTGCGGACTCCACTGGGAATCTCTTCGACATAGACGCCCGGATAACTGAGAGCTGCCGGCATGGGATGACTCCTCCGTCCGCGAGTTCGCCAGCTCCGCCCCCGGTCCCGCGAGGCAAGAGCCCTTCCAGCGCACGTCGCGCGCCCGTGTTCACGGGGCACCCCGTACGCCTTCGTCACATCCGTCTGTGTGGGGAGGGTGGCAACAAATGCCGATACAGTGAGTCCTGGCGCGTGAAACGAGCTTCCCCCCCAGACATCTCCAGGAGCCTTCAAAGGCAGGCTCCCAAGAACACCGTGAAGACAGTCTGCCAGAAACCCAACGGAAAGTCATTCCCTGGGTCCGATATTGTTCACGCTGGGTGACGTGAGATGTCGTGGGTTGGTGGGAGCAACCCAATCCCAGACATCGGGATTGAAATCCACCAGGCGGCTTGACAGCAGGCCGTGGGCTTCATGCACTGGGGCGATGGCCGCCCCGCGTGAGGTCCCCATCATCCTCGGTCTCTTCGTCACCCTGGCGGCGCTGATGGCGCATGTCGTCGCCGACAGGCTCGACAGGACCTCCGCGCGCCCCGAGGGGCCGCGTGCGGCGCGGCTCGAGCCGGGTGCGCGTGCCCCAACGCCCGTGGACCTGCTCGCCATGGTGGGCGTCGGGGTGCTGGGGGTGGGGGGCGTCACGGTGCAGGCCTTGGGGCGCAGGGCGCGGCTGCTGGACGCCCTGGGTGCGGGGGCTTCCTCGCCACGGAGGTTGCCCGCTCCCGAGCGGAGGATGCTCGCGCGCCGGACGGGGCTCGTCCTCGGGGAGTGGGTGTGTTTCGCGGCGCTCTCCTTCGGGTTCATGCTGCGCCGGCCGCCCGGGGAGTGGCTGCTCTTCCTCGTGCCGTGTGTGCTCCTGGTGCTGCCGGCGAGGGTGTATGTGCGGTATCGGGATGGAGAGGCGATGTGGGCGCCGTGGCTCCTGGCGTTCGCGGTGCTCGCGCTGGGGGCGACGCGCGCGCCGAAGTCCACCTGGGGACTGCTGCTCATCGTGGGGGTCTGTCAGGTCTGCGTGCTTCGCCAGGAGCACGCGGAGCGCGTGAGACGCCGGGCGGAGGCCCTGGGCGATTCCGGTGGCGATCCGTCACGCTGACACCGTGGTGCGGGAGGTGTCAGGCCCCGCGGATGATGGCCCTGGCGGTGCCGGCGGCCATGCCCTGCGCGATCAGTGAGGCGATGACCGCCTGCCTGAACTCGTCGCTGCTGATGGTCCAGCCCGGAATCATCTCCGGGAGCGACGCGCTCACCATGCTCGCGGGGCCCACGAGCACGCTGCCCCACCGCGCGATGATGCTCCGGGCGGCGGCGTCGCTCTCCGGGGTGCGGGGCACCGTCCGGGCCGAAGCCTCGGGCCTGCTGCGTGAAGGGGGCGTGGGGGCGGCGGCCGTTTCCGGCGTGACGGCGTTGACCGTCAGCCGCATCAAGGTGGAGCTGATGATGCCCGCCCCACCGCCCATTCCCAACACGGCGCCTTGGATGGCGGTGCCTCCGATGATGCGCGCCATTCCGCCTTCCACGAACCGCAAGGCTCCGCTCCCCGCCATCTGATCGAGGATGGTGATGGGCAGGAGGCGGGCGGAGGCCCCGCCCGCGGGGAGGAGGCGTCCCAGAGTCGCCGCGGACAGCCCCGAGGCTTCGAGCACCGCACCCTGCACGATGCCGCAGCTGGTGGGATTGCCTCCAAGAAAGCGCAGCACCGCGGGCCAGCTGCGCTGCGCCGTCGCGACGGCTTGCTCGATGCTGACAGTGGCTTCCGCGGCCTCCAGCACCACGTAGGCGTTGACCCGGCGGGCCATGCCGTCCGCCATCTGGGATGACAGGGCCCTGGGGGCCTCCTCGAACAGGACCTTCAGCGGGCCGCCGTGGATGCGCAACACCTGGCCCGCGGCGTTGCGGGCATAGATGGCGGCGTGGTTCAAACCGCCCTCGGTGACGACGACCATGGCGCCGCGTTGCAGCGCCCGAAGCATCTCGGCCGACGCGGCGGCCTGGCTGGCGAAGAGCGCGCCTCCTTCGCGGGCGAAGGCCTCGGTGGTCTCGCGAGCCATGGCCTCCGAGACGATTTCTCCGCCTTCCCGGATGGCCAGCGTGCCCGCCGCGCGGCGGGCCACCGCGGTGCGGACGAGGGCGGCGGGAGCGCGCAGGAGGGCCCGGCCCGCCACGCCCGCGGAGCCGAGCGTGGCGAAGTCGAGCATCAGGAAGCCGGTGCCAAGCACCCGCTGGAAGTACGACTCCGCCTCGCGAATCTGTTGGACCGAGCCGTAGATGGGCACGAGCGTCCAGAGGCTTCGCGAGGCATCCTCCTCGCCGGCGGCGTGCCGTCGCTGGTTCTCCTCGGGGCTGTCCGAGAGGGCCCAGGTGACGACCCCCGCGACCAGTCCGATGCCGGCCAGGATGAGCCAGGGCGCGATCCGGTGCAGGTCGTCCCCCGCGCCCACGGTGATTTCGAAGGGCCGGGACGCGAGCGCCGCGCGGGCCGCGTGCTCGGCCTCGCGCTCGGAAGGCCACGAGGGATCGCTGATCCGCCCGGCGCCACCGCCGCGCCGCGCCTGGAGCGCATGGGCGAGCTCGTGACCGAGGACGTGCCTGCCCGGCCCGCTCGTTACATCGAGGCCCCCTCCGAGGACGATGTGGTCGCCCAGCGTGAAGGCCGCCGCGCCGACGGCCGCCGCGGCCCGCCGCGCGGTGGGCCCCGTGTGCAGGCGGACGGGTGACAAGTCATAGCCAAAGGACTGCTCGAAGGGGGCCCGGACCTGGGCGGGGATGGGGGCGCCTCCCTGAATCCGCGAGAGCGAAAGCGACGCGCCCTGCGGTGTCATGGGGCGCGCGACGGCAGGGTGGGGCGTGAGCGCGGCCCGGAGCAGGTTCGTGCCGAAGGCGCCCACCGTCGCCGCCACGGAGGCCGGAATGACGGCTCCCGCGGGCAGGGCCCGGGCGACGGTGGGCGCGCTGAGGGCTCGCATGTTGCCCAGCGGCCTCGTCGTCGAGCCTCCTGGCATGGGGCGCAGCGTCCCGGTCGGCATGCGGCTCCGCGCGTCGTGGACGCGCGGAGCCGGAGGCAGGAGGGGGAGGTGGGCGAAGTCGAAGCGGGCCGCGGAAGAGGCGGGCTGGGGTGTGCCTGCGTCCGCCGGCGCTCCCGGAGAGGCCGCGGACGGGGTGCGCGGCCGGGCGGCGCTCCAGTCCACGACGGCCAGCTCAGGGGGAGCCATCAGTGGGCTCGGTTGGGGCACGAGCACGGGAGGACGCGACGCGGAGTTCGGAGCCGGAGCGGAGACCGCGGACGCACGTGCTGCCCGGTTGAACATCGCCATCGGAGAGCCCCCCTTGAGCCAGCGCTACCGGACAGCGTACCCAACGCGAGACTTTCTTTCGAATCGTCCGGGCGCGGGGACGTGGCGTCAGTCGAGCGGTTCTCGTGGGACGACCCGGCCGGAGGTCCGCTGGGCCAGGTCCGACATCACCGCGTGGAGATGGCGGAGGTTGCGCAGCGCGTGGGACCCGTTGGGTTCGCCGCCAAAGCGTACGGGTCGGAAGAAGTCCAGCCGCGAGCAGACTCGCAGCGTGATGGCCCGTGCGTGCTCGCTCAGCTCTCCTGTCACATCCAGGAACAGCGGCGTCTCCTCCCTGCCCGGCTCGGACTGCGTCTGCCAGCGCGTATAGCCGTCATCCGAGGGCGCGGGGGCGGGGCGCAAGGGCAGGGGGCCCATCTCCAGCAGCTCGGGGAGGTCGAAGCGGATGACCTCGACCCGGTCCACCCCGGGAGGAAGAAAGAGGAAGGCCTCCACGGAAAGGGGCCACCCGTCGGGCAACACTTCCTCCATGCCGCTCGCGAGCGCTTGGTGATAGCGGCGCTCCAGCCCCGTGAGGGAGCGCTCGCGGAGCTGGCCTCCGAGCGCGATGGGCCACTGTTCGGAGCGCAGGTCCTCCAGTCGCGCCTGGGCAGGGGCGAGGACGACCTTCTGCGTCCCGGACACCGTGCCGAGCACGGGCTCCAACTGGCCCAACACCTCGAGCACTTCCAGGAGCTTGCGCCACAGCGCGTCCTGGCCCGCGAGTCCTTCCCACAGGACCGAGAGCAGCTCGCAGTCCTCGTCGGAGGACTGATACGTCTCGATGAAACCCGTACCCATTCGCATGACCTATGGCAGTGGCACGTCGATGATGAACTCGTGGGGGGCTCCGTTCGCGTCCACGAAGCGGACCTCGAGCCTGTCCATGAACTGCATGGCGAAGGCGTCCTGGGCCAGCCATTGCTTCAACACCTGCTGGACCTTCGCTGGAGTGTAGGACGAATCGAGGAAGGTGCTGTAGTCGACGATGCCGACATTCAGCTTTCCTCCCGAGCCGCGCGGCAGTTCGGCGTCCTTGAACTTGAGGCGGGCCTCCTTCACCTGGGTCGTCAGCTTCGAGTCGTTGGTGATGGCCTCCCGCACCCGCTTCCACTCACGCCGCTCCAGCGGCGTCTCCACGTCGATGTTCTTGAGCTTGTTCTTGTCGAACGTCGACGACTGGCGCGTCGCGTTCATCTCCTCGTACGTGAGCTTCTTGCCCTCGTAGTAATAGATCTCCATCTCTGTCTTGCCGGGGTGGGTGGCGGACTGCCGGATGGCATCGTCCAGGCTGACCTCCATCTCCATCAGGTTGACGGGGGACTTGAGCTGGCGGCTGGTGAGGACGGCCCAGTTCTCCATGCCTGGCATGTCCGCATGGACCATCAGCTTGGCGGCGAGCCTTGCCACGACGGGGTTGGTGGCTCCCTCGGTGAGCATCTTGCAGAGGGCTTCCGCGGCATTGAGCCGCCAGGAGGGATGGGCCTCCAGGAACTTGCCCAGGCCCACCGCGGCGCTCCGGCCCGCCCCCGCCACCAGCTTGTTCACCAGCTCCGCGTTGATGCGGCGCACGGCGCGGGCCACGTGCCCCAACTCCTCCAAGGTGGCTCCGGCGAGCGCCTGGAGCGACGCATCGTCCAGCGCGTACAGCGCGCCCAGCACGTCGGGCGTGAGCCGGGCGGCGATGTCCGCGCCCACCTTCTGGCCCACGCGGGAGTTCTCCGCCTGCGTCTTCACCTCCGCCCGCCGGTCCAGCTCGGCCTTGGCCTTGGGGTCCGCGTCCGCGGTGGCCTGGAGGTCCTTCTCCGTCATGCCCCGGTAGCGCTCTTCTTCCACGCGCTGCTTGAGCGACTTCTCATGCGCGGCTTGGACCGCCTTCTGGAGTTCCTCCTGTCCGAAGCGCTTCTCGGCCGCGTCCAGCGCGGCCTTCAGCTCCTCGGGAGTGAGGGCCTTCTGGATGGCGTCCGTGGCTGTCTTCAGCTCCGCCTCGAAGCGGTCCGCGTGGGCCTTCGTCTGGGTCTCGGCGTCCGTGAGCGAGCGCAGCAGGTTCTCGCGCACGGTCTCCGGGACGTTCTGGCCGCCGTGGGTCTTCGCGACAGCCTGGGCTTGCTTCGCCGTCTCGACGAGGTCGGGGTGCGCGTCGATGAGGTCCTTGAGGGCCGCGTCGTTGGCGATGATGCGATTGAGCAGCTCATCGCCCGTCATCGCCTGGATGGCCGTGCGCGTGGTGGAGACGCCCTTGTTCAGCTCCGTCAGGGCTTGGGGCAGGCCCTTGCCCTCCTCACGCAGCTGGGCGAGCAGCTCCATCTGGATTTGACCGAACTTCGTGGTGATGCCCACCTGCTTCGCCAGGGCCTCCCGCGCCATGCGCAGCGCGTGCCCCACGTTCTGGTAGCGGCCCGGCAGGCGGATGCGCATGGACAGCTTGAGCGCCAGTCCGAGGGCGATGAGCGCCGCGCCGACGATGACGTTCGTCTGCGCGGTGGCCGCGCGCTGCGTCTGCTCCTTGAAGTCCTCCACCGTCGTGGATTCGCCAGCGGCCTGGATGCTCAGCTCGGCTTCCACGCCGGCCATCACCAGGGCCGCCACACCCGCGACGAGCGCGGTGGTCGCCAGCTGCACGACGTTCACCCCGGGCACGAACAGCAGGGCGACATACAGGACGCCCGCGACACCGGCGGCCCAGCCAAGGGTCTTGCTGCCCGCGCCGAAGCCCGCGGCCCAGCGGGCAAAGCCGCTCTTGTTCGGGTCCCGCGCGACGCGGACGTCCTCGGCCACGCCCTTCGCCATCTCCACGGGAGACAGCCCTTTGACCATGCCCGCGCCGGTCTCGCCGGGATGCTCGACCATGTACTGGAGTTGGATGTTCCGGAGCTTCGCCGCGCGAGCGCGCGCCAGGTCCTGCTTGCCTTGCTCGCCGAGCGTGCCGAACCCCGCCGTGTCGAAGTCCTTCCACGCCGCTTCCATCTGCTCCTGAAGGGAGGGCTCGCCTCCGCGCGCGGCCTGTTGCTGCTTCGCCAGCGCCTCCAGGTCCGCGCGGTACTTGTCGCGAGCGCCGAGGAACACGTCGACGGACTGCTCGAAGCGATTCAGGTCGCCCGTCAGCTGCTTCGCGATGAGCCGGAACAGCATCCGGTCCTCGGGCGACATCTGCTCCACCTTCTTGGCGATGCGCTGGAGTTGTTCCAGGTCCTTGAGCTGGAAGGAGGTCGCGCCGCCCATCAGCTCCTGCGCGTCCGGCGCGAGGCCCCGGAGCGCTTCGAGCTGGGCCAGGACCTCCTGCTGGATGTTCTTCCAGAGATCCGCCTGGTCCTGGTCCTTGGGGGACTTCCCGATCGGCTTGCCCGGCGTGTCGCCCGTGCGCTCCCAGTAGCGCCGGTCGGTCTCCGCGTTGACCTTGCCCTTCAACGCGGGGGGCAGGGGAGGAGGCTTCTTTTCTCCGCCGCCCGAACCCTGGGCGCCTTGCTTCGATTTCGACGCGTCTCCTTGTCCCGAGGTGCCACGGCCAAGGTGCGCGGAGAGCGCCTCGTAGGCGCCGACATCGAAGGACGCGAGTTGCTTCCCAGCCTTCACGTCCTCGGCGCGGAAGCCCGGGTAGTTCAGGTTCTGGATGTTCTGATCCTTCATGAACTGCAGGAGCTCTCTCGCTCGGTTCTCGCTGACGGAGAACACCTGCTGGAGGACGACCACGGCCGCCTCGTCGCGTGGGAGCACCCGCCTGACCTTGATGTTGAAGCGATATCTGTGTTCCCCCGGGGTCGGGTCCCCCTCCTTGCCCTTGCGGTGGAGCCGGACGGAGCCCGAGGTGCCGTGTCCCTGCTGGACGACGTGAGCCAGCTCGTGCGCGAGCAACCACCTTCCGGATGAGGAGGAGGGGTTGTAGTGGCCGGACCCGAAATAGACGTCCCGTCCATGGGTAAAGGCCTGCGCGTCGAGCTGTCGGCTCATCCGCGCGGCGGTGGTCGTGGTGTGGACGCGCACCGGCCCCAGGTCGTAGCCGAGCCGGGGCTCGAAGAACGTGCGCACGGGCGAAGGCAGCGGAGTCCCCATGCCTCGCGAGGCCGCCAACCGCGACGTCATTCCCTGGGGAAGGCCGCCGTTCGCCGGGGCTGAGGCTTCCGCCTTGCGGTCCACCGAGGGAGGGCTCCCACCGTCAGGGGCGTCCCGCATGTCGCGCGGGGCCTCGCCGGTGGTGAAGGGCACGGGCTCCTCGGATGCGAGGAGCTCGGGAGTCGCGGTGGACGCCTCGGGCAGGGCGCGGATCGCGGGCGCCGCGCCAGCGGCATCCGTCGCGGGAGTCGCGGGCGCTGTCACCTCATCCGCGAATCGGTCCGCCTCCTGCTCCGAGGCATCTCCGGGTTCACTGACCGCGCGCCTGGCCTGGAGTGGGGGATGGAGCGGAAGTCGGCTGAAGTCGAAGGCAGGCGGACGCGCCGGGGCCCTCCCCATGGCGGAGGGACCCAGGATCGGGCGGTGTGTCGACGATGCGCCTTCCCCCGAAGGCGACGACTCCGGACGAATGCCGTGGGAAGCGGCCCGGTGTTGCGGAGGGGCTCTCATATGCTGCCCTCGTTGACCGTGTGTCTGGAATGACAGACTACACCATTGTCTTCCGCGATGAAGAGAGCCCACGTGGGCTCATGTGCGAAGTGTCATGCGCACGAAAGCGTTTGCCGCCGGGGAGCCGAAGCTTGATGGCGGTCCCGTCGTGTTCCACGGCGTCCGCCATCCTGGGTCCTTGACAGTCCGCATTCGTGCATCCGTTGTTCAAAGCCAATGCACGCAAGGCCGAGCTTCGTCCTGTCTTTGGGATTGGATTCCCAAGGGCGGGATTTCCTTGAACTCACTGGAATGGTCCGTTGGGATGCGCCCCGCCGAAAAACACCTACACCTCGTCTCGAGGGGGAGAACCCATCATGAAGAAGGTCCTGATCGGCCTGGCGGCAATGGCTTCACTGACGGCTTGCGGTAGCAGCGTGTGCGAGAAGATAAAGGATGGGGTCAACAAGGTGACGAGCCAGGCCAAGGCCTGTGGCTTCGTGCAGGAAGATCCCGATGACACGGGCGAATACACGGACGCGCAGGAGAAGCTCTGTGAATCAGCCATGGAGCGCTGCTCGGACAGCGAAAAGAAGATGCTCGAGGACTTCGCTGACTGTGTGAACGACATTCCGGCCTGCAAGTCCGCCTCCGAAGCGGAGCTGGACGCGATGGGCGTCAAGTACAACAAGTGCGGGGTCGACCACCTCCAGGGCATCAGCGAGGCTTGCTTCAGGGTCAGGGCCGAGTAGTCCGCATCCGCCATCGCGGCGGCATGAAGTCAGTGCCACGCGCCAGAGTCGCGTGTCCCGGGATAGGGCCCTCGCCACTGCAAGCGCATCGCCAATCTCATGGAAGATCCCGCGGGGCGTGGGGCCGTCGGACCTCGAGCTGTTCCGCGAATAGCAGGTCCTGCGCCGGAGCGGACGGGTGCTCCAGCGCAGCGGTCGAGCGCGGTTTCGCTGGGATTGGATGTTTGTGGTTGATGTGGTGATTTGCATTCCTGAGGGCTGCCGGGAGATCCTCAGGCCTGCGGATGCGCCTTCGCGCGTCCGCTGAGCGAGGGAAAGCCATGTCAATGAATCGCGTCGTGTTTGCGAGTATTGCGGCCCTGTTCGTCTCCGCCTGTGGAGGAGCTCCCTCCGATGAGTCCTCCACCGCCAGGGAGCTGGGAACCCAGGAGCAGGGCATCATCTACACGTGCGACGGCTCGATGTCCTGGACTCGTTACTGGTACAGCGACATCGGGAAGACAGTGGAGGTGGGACGCGAAATCTGCAACTGCGACGGCAGCTCGGAGTCTAGTGGCGTGCGCGGTCGTTACTATGACTACAATGGAAGTGCGTCGAGTTGCTAAGTAGGTCGCCAGGAGTTCTCTAACAAATCGCGTAGCCAGAAGCCCTCGGCGGGGCAGTCGGCCTTGCGGACGGCGTTCTGGGCAGCGTGCCCCAGCCCCCAGCGAATGGCGGCGTCGACGTGCTGCCGGGACTTCTGGGCCGCGTGAAAACTGGCACGGTACAGATCTTATCGTGGACGATCAGGTCCATCACGCGGTCGGGATGGAAGTTGCTCACGCCCGATCGGCTCCAACGTCTGGTTCAACGCCGGTCCGCATTCTCGAGCAGCCGCTGCCCGGCCTTCGTGAGAGCCATGCTGCGCGATGTACGCGTGAGCAGCGGAATGCCGATACGGGCTTCGAGCTGACGCACCGATTGACTGAGCGCGGAGGTCGAGACGCCAAGGTCCTTCGACGCTCGCGCGTAACTCAACCTGCGTGCCACCGCGACGAAGGCGTTTAGAGAATTGAGCGAAGTAATCGCCATCGTTCAGAGAAGCTACACGCTCGATTCTCGGCCGGCCAGGAGCCTGACTTCTGTTCATCAGCGCGAAACCCGGAGCCTGCTCCGGGACGGCACAGACACGACCCAACCCCCCCACGAGGTTCACATGACCGACGAAGAGCACGCGGAGCTGACCGCGCGGGCCAACGACATCATCAAGAGCTGGGAGGACGACAGGTACGACAACGCCCGCGAAGCCTGGAGCGACGTCGATGCGGTGCTCGAAGAGCGCCAGTTCCTGGACCGGGACCTCGTCCGGCGGCTGGACGAAATCCAGAACGAAGCGGCCCGCATGGTCGCCAAGGCGCACCTCGGCGCGGACTGCTGAACTCAGGTCGGAGCGGCCTGCGGCTCGGCGGTCGGCTGGGATGCGACCTCCTATCAGCGCTCGGCGCCTGCGAGGGGCGCGTTCGACAGCGCCCTGGGCGGAGGCGAGAACTTCTGGCGGTAGTGGCGCACCCAGAGGCGGAGCCCCGTGACCCCGACCACCGTGGGGCCGAGGAACACGGCGAGCTGCATTCCGCTGATGCCCAGGTGCCGGGCATTCACCACCAGGACCGCCGTGAGCGTGCCGATGCCTGAGGTCACCATGGCGGCCATGTGCTGGAACCACCAGTGCATGCGCTCCCGGGGAGGCGTCAGCCAGTAGTACAGCGTCGACGCGCCCACGAAGATTCCCACGGGCGCGAAGCCCCACAGCAAGGGCGCGTTCATCATCACGCCCCAGGTCAGCGTGACGAGCCCCGTGCCGAGGGTGAGGCCGGCGATGCCCAGGTCGTAGACGCTCCGGTGCGCGGTGGTGCGCTGCTTCGCGCGCAGCACCCGGACTCCCAGCGAGGCCGCCGCCGCGCTCTGCGTGCTCAGGGAGATGAAGAAGAGGGCGACGGACCGCACGGCCGGATCCACGATGAACCGCGTCCCGGAGAGAATCAGGGCCGTGAAGGCGACGACCCCCATGGCGCTCACGTACACCCAGCCCATGCGCCGGTGCAGCGCGCCGCCCTTTCGAGCGAACAACGGCAGCCACAGGGTGATGAAGCCCACGACCCCCGCAGCGATGTGGAGCGAGCGGGCGAGCGAGTAGAACGTCATGTGTGTCTCCGACGAACTGCGAGTCGGTGGCCAAGGTACGGGAAGGGCGGAGGGGCCCACATCTGCGGGAAGTCACACCCCGCCCATGTGACTTCTGGCATATGCCGCTCTCACGACGCGGGCCCTATGCTGTGTCACATGGCCCAGAGGCACGGCGCTGTGAAATCTCCCTCCACCCGGCGCATGCTGCTGGCGGCCGGGTTGCTGACCTGGGGCGTCGTCGGCTCGCCCCACGTCGAGGCGCTGCTGCGCGGTGGAGTCCCCTCGCTCCTGTCACCCATGTCGCTGCTCTGGCTGGTGGCGTTCGTCGGTTTCGGCATGGCCTACGCGCGCAACGCCATCGCCGAGGATGACGGCAGCGTGCCCGTGCTGGCGGTCCAGTCACTCGCGGGACTCATCGCCGTGGGCGCCAGTCGCACGGGCGTGGATGGCGCGCTGCTCGCCATCGTCGCGGCCCAGGTGCCCGAGCTGCTCCCCCAGCGTCGAGCGGTGCTCTGGGTGGCCACGCAGTCCGTGGCGCTGGTGCTGGTGTACCTGTGCCTCCATTCCCTCTCGCATGCCCTCATCCAGGGGCTCATCTTCATCGGCTTCCAGGGGTTCACCCTGGCCTCGGCCGTCGTCATGGTGCGCGAGGCCCAGGCGGGGCGGGAGCTGGCCCGGCTCCACGCGGAGCTGCAGTCCACGCAGGTGCTGCTCGCGGCCCGGGAGCGGGAAGGGGAGCGGCTGCGCATCGCGCGGGAGCTGCACGACTCGCTCGGGCACCACCTGACGGCCCTGTCGCTCAACCTGGAGGCCGCGGCGTACACCGCGAAGGACACGCCCTCGGCCGAGCATCTGCGGCGTGCCCGCGAGGCCGCGCGGACCCTCTTGTCCGAGGTGCGCGAGACGGTCTCGGCCCTGCGTGACACGCCACCTCCTCTGCGCGCCTCCCTGCACGCGCTCGCCGCGAACACGCCGGGACTGACGGTCGACCTCGACATCCCGGAGGACCTCGCGCTCGCTTCATCCGAAGCGACACACTCGCTCATCCGCTGTGTCCAGGAGGTCCTCACGAACACGCTGCGCCATGCGCTCGCCACGCGGTTGTGGATTCGCGTCGAGTCCACCCCGGCGGGCGGGGTGCGGGTCGTCACGCGGGATGACGGACGGGGCGCGACGACTCCCACGCCCGGCGCCGGGCTCACCGGCATGCGCGAGCGCTTCACTCGACTGGGCGGGGACGTGGTGTGGCGCGCGGAGGCGGGGCGGGGGTGGGAGCTGGAGGCCTGGCTCCCCGCGATGGTGAGGGGGGACTCATGATCCGGCTGGTCCTGGCGGATGACCATGCCATGGTGCGGCAGGGCCTGCGGAGCCTGCTGGACCTCACCCCGGACCTGCGAGTGGTGGGCGAGGCGGTGGACGGGGAAGAGGCGCTGGCCAAGGTCGCGGAGCTGGATCCGGACGTGGTGCTGATGGACGTGCGCATGCCTCGGATGACGGGCCTGGAGGCCCTGCGCGCGCTGCGCCGCGATACCCCTCACCGTCGCGTGGTGCTGCTCACCACCTTCGACGAGGACGCGGCCATCATCGAGGCGCTGCGCGCCGGTGTGCAGGGCTTCCTGCTCAAGGACGTGTCCCTGGAGGAGCTCTCCGACGCCATCCGCCGCGTCCACGCGGGACAGACACTGCTCCCTCCTGGTGTGGCGGAGCGCGTCGCGCGCGGCCTGGCGGAGCTGCCTCGGGACTTCCCTCACGCGGAGCTCCCCGAGGGACTCACCCGCCGCGAACTGGAGGTGCTGCGCCTCATCGCTCGAGGATGGTCCAACCGGGAGATCGCCGACGCGCTCGGCACCGCCGAGGGGACGGTGAAGAACCAGACCTCCAGCATCCTGTCCAAGCTGGGCGTGAGGGACCGTACCCGCGCCGTCCTGCGAGGCATGGAGCTTGGTTGCCTCTAGCAGGTCGGGCGGAGCGCTTGCGTCACGAGGGGGCGTCAAGACGCACCATCCCGCCGGGGCGGCAAGCTACTCGCGGGTGGCGGCCACGACGAAGTCGAGGAAGGCGCGGACCCTCGCCGACAGGAGCTTCGCCGAGTCGTGGAAGTTGAATTCGAGCACCTGCGCGATGCCCTGTCCCGCGGAGGCACGCAGCGCGCATCAGGCCGAACGGATTGGCCCTCAGCGCGCCGTGCATGGTCACGGAGACGACCTCCTTACATGACCGGAGGCAGAGCCATATGCCTGCCAGCCAGGCTTCTCCAAAAGCCTGTCAGGCGGCCACCCGAGACATCCCCTTTGCGGAGACTATTTTGGAAGAGGGGCCTGCAGGGCCCGGATGTGAGGCGACGCATCGAATGAAGTCCTCCTGGCTCCCAAGAGCAGGGCTGCTGGCCGTGTCCGCAGGGGGGCTGCTGGTCGGAGGCGTCGCCTGGCTTCTCGGCGCCTCCCAGGTCGCGGACGTCGCATGGGCCGCAGGCGTCGTGCCCGTGATGCTCGTCGTGGCGGTATCCATCATCCAGGCCCTGCGTCACGGCACGACGGGAGTGGACATCGTCGCCCTGCTCGCGATGGGAGGCGCCCTTGGGCTCGGTCAGTACCTCGCGGGCGCCATCATCGCCCTCATGTACTCGAGTGGCGGTGCCCTGGAGGACTACGCGCGTACCCGCGCAAGGCGCGAGCTGTCCTCGTTGCTCGGACGGGCTCCCAAGGTGGCCACCCGATATGAAGAAGGGGGGCTCGTACAGGTGCCAGTAGGGGCGCTGGAGCCCGGGGACCTGCTGCTCATCAAGGGAGGCGAGGTGGTGCCCGTGGATGGCCTCGTGGCCTCCCCGGAGGCGGTGCTGGATGAGTCGGCGCTCACGGGCGAGTCGCTCCCCGTGTCCCACCCCATGGGGCAGCGCGTGCGTAGTGGCACCATCAGCGCGGGCCCGCCCTTCGAACTGCGCGGGCTCTCCACGGCCGACGAGAGCACCTACGCGGGCGTGGTGCGCCTGGTTCAATCCGCGCAGGCCTCGAAGGCGCCCTTCGTTCGCATCGCCGACCGTTATGCGCTGCTCTTCGTCCCGTTCACCCTGGCCCTCTCCGGTGTGGCCGGGTTGCTGGCCGGCGACCCGGTGCGGGCGCTCGCCGTGCTCGTTGTGGCCACACCTTGTCCCCTCATCCTCGCGGCTCCCGTGGCCATCGTGTCAGGGATCTCCCGTGCGGCCCGCCGCGGAGTGCTCATCAAGGATGGCGCGGCCCTGGAGGCGCTCGCTTGCACGCAGACGCTGCTGTTCGACAAGACGGGGACCCTCACCTCGGGACAGGCCCGACTCACGGCCATCGAAACCGCCGGCACCCAGGGGCCCGAGGAACTGTTGCGGCTGGGCGCTTCGCTGGAGCAGGCGTCCCAGCACGTCATCGCCAGCGCCATCGTCTCCGCCGCGCGCGAGCGAGGCCTTGCTCTCTCTCTGCCCACCGGCGCGAAGGAGGAGCCCGGGGTCGGCATGAGCGGCGTGGTGGAGGGACACCGGCTGCGGCTCGGCTCACCTGCCTGGGTGGAGGACTCGGAGTCGCTCTCGCCCTGGACTCGCGTGGTGCTGCGACGCATGGGGTATGAGGGCTGTTCCGGGGTATTCATCTCCATCGACGGCAGGTTGGCCGGAGCGCTCCTGCTGGCGGACGAAATCCGTCCCGAAGCGCCGAGGGCGCTGCGGCTGCTGAGCCGGGCCGGCGTGAAGCGGCTCATCATGGTGAGCGGAGATCGGGCGGAGGTGGCGGAGACGATTGGCGCCGCCCTGGGCGTGGACGCCGTGCTTGCCGAGCGCAGCCCCGAAGAGAAGGTCCAAGCGGTCCTTTCCCAGCGCGCCGCTGGCATCACGCTCATGGTCGGGGATGGCATCAACGATGCGCCCGCGCTGGCGGCCGCGGACGTGGGCGTCGCGATGGGCGCGCGGGGTTCGGGGGCCTCGGCGGAAGCCGCGGACGTGGTGCTGCTCGTGGACAGGTTGGATCGCCTCGTGGAGGGAATCCTCGTGGCCCGCCGCGCTCGCTCCATCGCCCTGCAGAGTGTCGCGGTGGGCATGAGCCTGTCCGTGGTGGCCATGGGGTTCGCGGCGGTGGGCCTGCTGGGGCCGGTGGTGGGGGCCGTGCTGCAGGAGGGCATCGACGTGGCCGTCATCCTCAACGCCCTGCGAGCTCTGGGCGGAGGCGGCTTGGTGCCTGCGCGCCATGGCCTGCCGGAGCAGACGGTGCGCCAGCTGATGGCCGAGCATCAGGAGCTGCGCCCCGTGCTCGAGCGTGTCCAATCGATGGCCGACCGGCTGGATGCGCTTGGCGCACGCCAGCAGAAGTCTGAACTGGTGGAGCTGGATGTGCTGCTGCACGAGCGGCTGTTGCCTCACGAGCGCAGGGATGACACCGAACTCTATCCCACGCTGGCGCGACTGCTCGGGGGCGAAGATCCGTTGGGAACCATGAGCCGTACCCACCGGGAGATCGCCCACCTGAGTCGCCTCTATCACCGCCGGGTGGTGGACCTGGGCGAACAGGGGCCGGACGCGCTGGAGCGGCGCGAGTTGCGGAGGCTCCTGTACGGTCTGGGCGCCATCCTCCAGCTCCACTTCGCCCAGGAGGAGGAGATCTTCGAGGCCGTCTCCTGAACACCGGTCGCCCGGGATGCGCCGCCCACGGTGACGGCGCGCGTTCCTCGAACGGGACCTGGACCTCAGTGGTCCCCTCAAGGCCGCCCAACAAGGGGGGGCGCATAGGCCCCCCAATCCCAGGTGCTAGCCTTGGGCCATGGTGGGTTCCCACGCTCATCAAGCTTGCGCGGCAGAAGGGCGCTCCCGCGTATGTATATCGAAGAGGGACAGAACCGGTGGCCCGCCGTGCATCGGCTCGACGCCGCGCTCCTCTACCGCCTCATCCTGGAGCGGAGCCCGGTCGGAGGTCGCTACCGCGCGGTCGGCAACTGCTTCGCCACCTGACCGGTGGTCTCCGTGACGACGAAACCCGCGGTGGACTTGGGCCGGAGAAGGCCGCGCGTGTTCCCCGTCGCGCTCGGTGGCATGGGGGCGAGCGCGGCGCCGCCGGCGGAGCCTGGGGGATTCAGCCCCGACTTCGCCGGCACAGGTTCGCGGAAGGCGGGGGGCTCACTCCGACGTCCGTTCGCCTGAGACGACAGGCCCCACGCGCGCGTGCGGCGTTACCAGTTGTGTTGGCTCCCGGGGCCGCTGGCGTGTCCGTCGTGGAAAAAGCCTGCTGTCGGTCCCCCCTGTCCGAGCGTGGCGAGCCGGACCGCGATCTCGGCTCCCTCGGCAACGGTCCTGCGGCCCTGGTGCTGGTTGAGATCCGTCGCCGTATAGCCGGGATTGGCCGCGTTGACCTTGATGCCGTGGGCCGCGAGTTCCTTGGCGAAGAGCACGGTGATCATGTTGAGCGCACTCTTCGACGAGTTGTAGGCGAGCAGGTTGACGCCGTAGTCCTCGCTCGTCGTGTCGAGCTGATTCGAGATCGAGCCCAGGCTGCTGCTCATCATGACGATGCGGCCCTGGCCTGACTTGACCAGGAACGGCAGGAAGGCCTGGGTGACGCGCACCGGTCCGAAGGTGTTCACCTCGTAGATGGCGCGCATGTCATCGAGGCGGGTCTGGCTCGGTGGCCCCCACTCGCCGGTGAAGATTCCGGCATTGTTCACCAGCACGTCGAGCCGCGGGCTGATCTTGCCGAAGGTCAGGGCCGCCTCCTTCACGCTCGCGTCGCTCGTCACGTCGAGCTGGAGCGCGTGGGCGTCGATGCCTTCCGCGCGCAAGCCAGCGGCTGCCTTGTCGCCACGCTCGGTGTCCCGGCAGCCGAGCCATACCGTGTATTCCTTCTGTCCCAGTCGCCGCGCGATCTCGCGCCCGAGTCCCTTGTTCGCGCCGGTGATCACCGCCGTCTTCCGCGTGCTCATGTGGCCATCTCCTTTGACGGGTCGATGTAGCCGACGAAGCGCACTTGATGCTGTCGTTGTCTTGCCTGATCCTCTCAATGCGGCTGAGGAGAAAAGCGATTAGGAAGGAGGGCGACGCTCATGACCCACCCGTTGAACGAACTCCGCGCGCTGGTCCTTCGCCACGCCTCCGCACCTCCGCCCGTACTCCCCGGCGTCACGCTTTGGTCCAGCCGCCGCCCCACGGCGCCGACGCCCACGATGTATGAGCCGAAGATCTACTTCCCACTCCAAGGCGCCAAGCGGCTCAGCAGCGGCGACCGGACACTGAAGTACGGGGCGGGCAGCTTCGTCCTCGTCTCGCTCGACGTGCCGGTCGTCGGGGCGGTCATCGAGGCGAGCGCGGATCATCCGTACCTCGCGGTGTCGCTCGAGCTCGATCCCGCGAGCATCGCTGCCTTGCTGCTCGAGCTTCCACCCGCGACGGTGGCGGACAGCTCGGACGCGGCGAAAGCACTCATGGTCACCCCCACCACCGAGGCGATGTGCGACGCGCTCTTGCGCATGCTCCGCCTGCTCGACGCACCGGCGGACGCACCGCTGCTCGCGCCGATGATCGAGCGTGAGCTGCTCTACCGCGTCCTCCAGAGCCCGCGCGGTGTCGTCTTGCGACAGATTGCCCGGGCGGACAGCCGGCTGGCGCAAATCCAGCGTGCCGTGAAGTGGATCCGCGCGCACCTCGCCGAGTCGCTCCCGGTGGAGACGCTCGCGGGGATCGCGTCGATGAGCGTGTCGTCGTTCCACCGGCACTTCAAGGCGGTCACCGGCCTCAGCCCGCTCGCCTTCCACAAGCAGGTGCGCCTGCAGGAGGCGCGTCTGCGCCTGCTCGCCGCGCCCCCGGGTGCGGTGTCCAGCGTCGCGTTCGCCGTGGGCTACGAGAGCGCCTCTCAGTTCAGCCGGGAGTACGTCCGTCAGTTCGGGATCTCACCGGGAAGAGACGCAGCGCGCCTCCGCGCCGGTTGAGCACACCCGGGTCAGGGAAGAGGTCGGCATGGGCGGACGCGCCGGGCCGACGAAGCCCACCGCGCGCCTGGCCAATCCGCATGATGACCGTGCGCGCCTCGCTCACTCGCCGGGATGCGTCCATGGTACGGCGACCGGCTCAGGCGCGGAGGCTCATGTGGTAGCATTCGGCCATGGCGGTCATCATCATCGTGGGAGTGCTCGTCGTGGCGCTCGTCGTCGGAATCGGGGCCCTGCTTCGGTGGACAGTGGGGGCTGACGTCCGGCGCGCCAAGGTGCTCGCGCAGGGGGAGGCAGGGACGGCGCGCATCCTCGGCTGGGAGCAAACCGGATTCAGCCACGGGCGCAATGACATCCTCCGCTTCTCGCTGGCCATTCGTCTGTCTTCCGAGGACTCCGAGTTCCAGGCCACGGCGGACCGCTCCGTGCGGCCGATGGAGGCGCCGCTCTTCCAGGCTGGGATGCGGCGACCGGTGCGCGTTCTTCGGGACGGCGAGCGCATGCTGGTGGAGTTCGAGTAGCGCGGGGTGCCGTCGCCGTCGAAGTGAACATTGTCTCCGCGCTCGGCGCGGATTGCTGGGAGCCTTTTCAGAATGATCCTTCGCGACGTCACGGATGCGGACCTTCCCATCTTCTTCGAACACCAGCGGGACCCAGACGCGCTGCGCATGGCCGCGTTTTCATCGCGGGAGCGCGATGCGTTCATGGCCCACTGGCGGACAAACGTACTCCGCCCTGAAAACGTCTCCCGCACCATCGTCATGGGCGGCGCGGTCGTGGGGAACATCGGCAGTTGGTCGCAGGAGGGCATGCGCCTCATCGGCTATTGGATTGGTCGCGAGCACTGGGGCAAAGGCGTCGCCACTCGGGCCCTGGCTGAGTTCCTCCTGGTCGAGCCCACCCGGCCGCTTCATGCGTGGGTCGCGCTCCACAACCTCGCGTCGATCCGCGTCCTTGAGAAGTGTGGCTTCCGCGCCCTGCTCGAAGAGAGCCCGGAGCACCCGGACGGAGTCGCCGAAGTCCTCATGAGGCTTGCTCCGACGGAGTAGCGTGGCTCGCTTCGCCGGAGGTGGGAGACTGCCATTCACTTCCGTGCCGGCAGGCTCTTCTGCCATGACGTCGGAGCGGTCGGACGGGTGACTCGCCCTCCATGCCCCACCGAATCGAAGGCGAGGTGCACGGTTGCTCGCTCGAGCAGGCGCTTGACGAGTCCGAGCAGGAGCGTGGAGCGCCGGAGCTTGACGCTGCGCAGGAAGTATCGCCAGTGCGCCATGGCGAAGGGCCTGGTCCTCACGAACCACCAAGGATTGGCGCTCCAGGTGCAGTCGGACATCGAAGCGCCCTGACCGTTCAGGCTTGCCACCCGGCTCGCATTCCAAGGCGATGCGTCGAGTCGCTTCAATGCCAGCGGCACTTCAAGCGCCGAGCAGCCACTGCCCGGCCGCGGCGCTTGCGGCGACAACCAGCCACGGCGGTGCCGCCCATTGCTCGAGGAGCCCGAAGGCCAGGAGCGCTGCCACGACGTCACGGGGGCCGCGCACGCTCTCCGTCATGACCGGAGTGTAGAGCGCCGCGAGAAGCACACCGACGACCGCGGCGTTCGCACCGGCGAGAGCCGCCCGTGCCCAGCGCTTTTCTCGCAGCCGATGCCAGAACGGGAGCGCCCCGCCAATGAGCAGCCACGCAGGCAGGAAGATGGCCAGGAGACACCACAGCCCGTTGAGCCAACTCCCAGCGCCAGGTTTCATCGCTGCCCCAAGATAGGCCGCGAAGGCGAACAGTGGCCCCGGCAGCGCCTGGGCGGCCCCATAGCCGGCGAGGAACTGATCATCGGTGAGCCAGCCGCGGGGCACGATCTCGGCGCGCAAGAGCGGGAGGACGACGTGCCCGCCGCCGAACACGAGCGAGCCGGCGCGATAGAGACTGTCGAAGACGGCGAGGTCGTGCGACTCCGTCGCGGAGGCGAGCAACGGGAGCGCCACCTGCAGGGCGAGAAAGGCGACGAGCGCTCCCGCTGCCGCGATATGGCCGCGTGTACCGCTGACGACGCCCGGCGGCGCCCCCACTGAGACCGTGCTTCGATAGAGCCACCAGCCGACGAGACCGCCGCCCGCGATGACGCCAAACTGGGCGAGGGCGCCCGGGAACGCGAGCAGCACCGCCGCGGAGCCGATGCACAGCGAGATGCGCGCGCGGTCGATGCACAGCCTCCTGCCCATGCCCCACACGGCCTGCGCGATGACCGCGACGGCCGCGAGCTTCAGTCCATGCAGCCAGCCGGCGTTGCCCAGGTCCGAGGCACGGGCGACGCCGTAGGCGAAGCCAATCATGAGCAGCGCCGATGGCAGCGTGAAACACGCCGATGCGAGGAGGGCTCCGAGCAGCCCGGCGCGCTGCATGCCGAGCGCGAAGACCACCTGACTGCTGGCGGGGCCCGGGAGGAACTGGCAGAGCGCGACCAGGTCGCCGTAGTGCGCGTCGTCGAGCCATCTTCGTCTCCCGACGAACTCGGCTCGCAGATACCCGAGGTGGGCGATTGGACCGCCGAACGAGAGGCAGCCGAGGCGGAGGAACGCGGCTGCTACTTCGAGGAGGCGGCTCGCCGTCGGCGGATGTGACCCAACAGGGGCGGTCTCGCGGCGACCTGACGCGGCTCCCTCGTTCTCCTGAGGCTGAGTGGGGGTGGACGTCTCGCTCATGACCTGCGCGTCCACTCAACGCACCAGGGGCGCGTTGCGGTCCTCGGTGCCGCGCGCGGCCCGGGCGCGTTCGCCATCGTCAGCGACAGCCCGACCCTGGCGAGGAGCCAGCCGGCGGCGAAGCGGTTCGAGGCGACTCCCTGTTGCGACAGGTCCATGCGCTCCTGGTTCAGCTTGAGTGCCAGCATGATGTGACCGAGCACCCCCGTCGTGAATGTGGCCGTCCGCGCGAGAACCACATCACCGGTTGTGTGGAACCACCAGGGGTCGATTGCGAGGACCGCGGACGCGGTCGAGCCCCCCACCTCCGGGCGCTGCGCGAGTTCCCCTCCTGTCGCGTACTGGCACCGAGGCGCTCACGGCTGGCGGCGACGTCGGCACCCTGGTGCGCGCCATCGAAGAGGGCCGCCAGCTGTTCTTGAACCTCCAGCGCGGCTTCCTCTCACCGCGGCTCGTCCACCTGCCGTTGGCGAGCACCGCGGCGCTCGGGCCGCTCCACGTCCAGGACTGAAGGACTCCGGCGTGCGAGACAGGGTTCAGCCCTCCGCGTCGGTGGCCTCGGACTCGATGTCCTTGATGAGCTTGTAGAGGTACTTGGGGTTGACGCCCAAGCGGCGCGCCGCCTCGGCGTGGCTGCCGCTGGTGTCGAGCGCCTGTTGGACGAGCCGCTGGCGATAGACACGGACCGCCTCCTTGATGCCCCGGGGGGTGGTGGCTGGCCGAAGGGCTCCAGCGATCTCCGGCGGCAGCACGTCCAAGCCGATCCGCTCCGCGTCGCTCAGCACCACCGCGCGTTCGAGCACGTTGCGCAGCTCGCGCACGTTGCCTGGCCAGGACCAGGACTCCAGCGCGGCCAGGGCGGCCGGGTGAAGCCTTCGCGCAGGGAGGCCCTGCTCGGCGACGAGCCGGGCGATGAGCGATTCGGCGACCAGACCGATGTCCTCCTCTCGCTCGCGCAGCGGTGGCACCTCCAGCCGCACGACATCCAACCGGAAGAGCAGATCCTCGCGGAAGCGTCCGGCGCGCACCTCCGCGTGGAGCTCCTTGTGCGTGGCGGCCATGACTCGCACATCCGCGCGTCGCGACTCGGTGGAGCCCACCCGCATGAACGTGCCGCCCTCCAGCAGGCGCAGCAGCTTCGCCTGGACGGGCAAGGGCAGCTCGCCCACCTCGTCGAGGAAGAAGGTGCCTCCGTCCGCGGCCTCGAAGCTGCCGGGGCGCGTCCGCTCGGCCCCGGTGAAGGCGCCTCGCTCGTGACCGAACAGCTCGCTCTCCACCAGCCCCGGTGAGAGCGCTCCGCAGTTGATGGCCACGAAGGGACCGGAGGCCCGGCGGGAGTGCTCGTGCACTGCTCGCGCCACCAGCTCCTTGCCCGTGCCCGTCTCGCCCAGGATGAGCACGGGGGAAGGGGAGGGGGCCACCTTCACCAGCAGCTCCAACAGCTCCAACATCGCATCGCTCTCCCCGACCAGCGCCTCCAGCTTGCGGCCCGTGCGCAGCCGCGCGCCCCGCTCCTGACGTCTCTCGCGTGCGCGGGCGAGCGCCACATCTCGCTCCAGGAGCGGCCCCAGGGCGCGCGCGAAGGCCTCGGCGTGCTCGCGGGCCTCCGGGCCAAAGGCCCCCGCGGTGCTCGGATGGTCCAGGTACAGCACTCCGAAGGGCCCCGCGCGGCCCGGCAGCGGCACCACCAGCACCGCGCGCAGGGCGAGCGCCATCACACTGGGCGCTTGGGCGAAGCGGACATCGACCCGCGCGTCCTGGAGCAGCAGGGGGCCGCCCGTCTCCAGGGCGGCGGCGAGGATGGTCCGGGACAGCTGTCCCTCGGGGCCGCTGGGGTGCGGATCCGTGAAGCCCTGGTGGGCCGCGAAGCGCAGCGCTCCGCCCCTCCCGCGCAGGCCGACGAAGCCCCGCCTCGCCCCGGTGAGGTCCATCAGGGCGCCCAGCGCCACCTCCAGCGAGGTGCCCAGCGGCGCGGCCGACACCTGCTCCAGCGAGCGCTGCACCGCGCTCTTGGGGGGCTCTGGCGGCGGTGCGGGCCGGGGCGGCGGGGCCGCGGCCATCCGCGAGGCCTCCTGTTCGATGCGCACCAGGGCCCCGAAGTGCTCCAGGGCCCAGGTCCGCAGGCGCTCCCGGTCCACGACCTCCGCGCGGGCAAGGGACTCCAGCTCCACGAAGGCCCGCAGCGCTTCACGCACCTGTTCGACGAGCGGTGGGGCGCTCATGCCGCCTCCTTCCGGTCCAGCGCCTCGAGCAGCGCCTCCGCGCTCTGGAACCGCTCCTCCAGGTCTCGCGACAGGCAGCGGTCGATGAGGGCGCGCAGGTCCTCCGGCACGGTGGAGGGCAGGGGGGCGGCGGGGGTGTTGTGGATGCGGTAGACGAGCTCCAGCTCGTGGGTGCCGAGGAAGGGCCGGTGGCCGCACAGCAACTCGTAGAGCACCACGCCGAGGCTCCACACGTCACTGCGCCCATCCACGGGCCGGCCCACGCACTGCTCGGGGCTCATGTACGCGAGCGTCCCCACCGCCGCCCCGTGACGGGTGACGGTCTTGAAGACGATGCTGCGCACCAGCCCCAGGTCCGTGAGCACCGCCCCCTGGGAGCCCAGGAGGATGTTCTCGGGCTTCACGTCGCGGTGCACGACGCCCGCGCCGTGCAGGGCGGCGAGCGCGGAGGCCACGTCGTGCGCGAGGCCGCGCACCTCGTCCGCCGCGAGCGTGCCACGCACCGTGAGGTGCGCGCGCAGGGACGGGCCGTCCACGAGCTGCATGGCGAGAAACCCCCTTCCGTCCTCGAGGGTGCCGGCCTCCAGGATGCGCACCAGGTTCGAGTGGGCCATCTGCATGCCGGCGCGGGCCTCGCGGAAGAAGCGGTCGCGCACCTCGGGGTGGCTCATGGCCTCGGCGTCGAACAGCTTGAGGGCCACCTCGCCGTGCGGCCCCCGGGCTCGCCACACGGTGGCCGCGGCGCCCGAGCCCAGCTGTTCCAGGAGGACGTAGGGCCCGGCATGCCGGCGCGCGCGGCGCCGCTGGTTCCAGGCGCGGAGCAGTCCCGTGCTCAAGGACGCCAGCAGCGCGCCGGGCCCGAGCAGGAGGACACCGGGCGCCCCCCAACGCACCAGCGGCCCGAGCAGCACGAGGACGCTGGTGGCGAAGACGGGCAGCGTCACCCGCTGCTGGCCGGGCACCAGCCGCCTGCCCACCCACCCCAGCGCGAGCAGCCCAAGCAACAGGGAGACTCCCTCGCGAGGCCCGTTGGCGAGGCGCACCGAGTTGGACACCCACAGCATGGCGAGCCGCCCCGCGCGCGCCGGTCCCTCCACGTCGCTCACCCGCACCGTGCTGCCCGCGCTGACTCCCGCGAGGGTGCGCCGCTCTCCCGTGGGGAAGCGCACCTCCAGGGTGTAGCGCGCCAACGGATCCGGCAGTCCGACCCGCGCCCTTCCACCTCGCGCCCGGACCGTGGCCACCGGGGGGCCGCCCGCCTCCGGGCGGAGCAACACCCAGGCGCCCTCGGCTCGGCTGTCGCTGTGGCTGGCGCTCACGTCCACCCGCACGGCGCGGCCCGCGTTCGCGGTGGCCAGCAGCAGGCCTCGCTCCGGCGTGTACACGTCGGGGGCCCCGTCCCCGTTGGCGTCGAACACCGCGGGCTGGGACAGCGGGCCCGTGATGTCGGTGATGCGCTCGAAGCCCCGCGCGCCTCCGAGGTACACCTCGCCGCCCTGGGTCATCCGGGCGCCCACGCGCAGCTCCGCCTGGATGACGTCGGGGTGGCCATCCAGATCCAGATCCACCACCAGCCCGGCGGGGGCCGCGGGGTGCGGCCAGGGCTCGCAGCCGCCGCTGGGGGTGGGCGGGCAGGTGACGAAGGGGAAGGCCCGCTCGGGGTTGTGCAGGCGCTGCGCGGACGCCTCCGGCCGGCCGTCCCGGTCGAGGTCCGTCCACGCGCCTCCCTCGGCGACGAGCGGCAGGGGGAGGACCTGGAAGTGCCCCGGCGCGTCCTGGCGCAGCAGCAGCGGTGGGTCCCTCCAGCGCAGGGCGAAGCCATCCGCATCCCCATCCCCGTCGGCGTCGTCCCACAGCACGTGGTCCGTCCCGGGCGGCGTGGGCGCCTCGGGCCCGAGGGTGAACTGGCCCGCCCCATCGTTGAGGTAGAAGGCGTGCCGCTCCTGCGTCACCACGTGCAGGTCCAGGTCCCCATCCCCTTCCATGTCCACGAGCGCCACGCTGGCGTTGTTCGCGGGAAGGGCCCACGCGCGCTCGAAGCGCCCGGCGGAGAAGCGCCACACCTCCACCGTCCCCGCCCGGGTGGCCACCGCCAGGTCCAGGTCCCCGTCCCCGTCGAGGTCCCCCAGGGCGAAGCGCCCATTCCACAGCTGGATGGGCCGGGGCAGCTCGCCGTCGAGCGGAACGAAGCGGCCGGCGCCGTCGTTGCGGAACGCCACCATCGAGGCGCTGCCCGTGCCCTCGCCGCCCTCGGGGGTGAGCGCGAGCAGATCCTCGTCCCCATCCCCGTCGAAGTCCGCGGCCTCGGTGTGCAGCAGGCCCTTGGGGAGCGTGCCGGGAGGCGTCTCCGCGAAGGTGGGCACCCGCCGGTCCGTGGAGCGGTAGATGCCATCGTGGGCCAGCACCCAGACCTCTCCGCCCGACTCGGCGATCGCGCGCGGTTCGAAGCGCAGCCCGCTGGCCACCGGCACCCACCGCTCCCGCTCCACGCGGAAGACCGTGCCCTCGCTCGCGCCCCACCGGCCGTCCACGTCCAGCACGATGTTGCCCAAGGAGAACGGCCCCGGAATGGGATGCCAGCGGTCCTCCTCGAAGCGGTAGAGGCGGCCCTCACGGCTCCCCAGTCCGCTGGCGTGGAGGGCGTGCTCCTTGTCGCCGTCCAGCGGCGGGACGCGCTCCCAGCGCCCGTCCGTCCAGCGCCAGAGCCTGGCCCCGCCGTACTCCAGCACCCAGCCCTGGCCCTGGGCGTCGAAGTGCACCTGGCCGCAGTAGTAGGTGTTGGCCCCAGCCTCCGGTGTCCACGCGGCGAAGGACGGCTGGTGCACCCACGCCCCGTTCCTCCAGCGCCACATCCGGGCGCGCTGTCCGCAGGCCCAGCCGTCTCCGTCCGGCAGCAGGGCATAGCTGCCCACCTGGAGGAACTCGCTGTCGTCCAGCCGCTCCCTCGGGGTGGGCATGGGCTCACTGCCCTCGGCCGTCACTCGCAGCAGGTTGGGCTCGAAGCCGTTCAGGGTGTGATTGAAGCCGAAGTAGACCTCGCCCGCGCGCCACGACGACAGCGACAGCTCGGTGGCGAAGGGGCCCTCGTGGACCACGCGCCAGGAGCCCCCCGGCGGGCGGTGATACAGCCGCGAGCGCCCGGCGGTGGTCGCGTCTCCTGACACCGCCACCCAGAGCCCTCCGCCTGGATCCACGTGCATGGCGGGGACGTTCCCGCCCACCTCGTCCAGGGGGAGCTCCCGGTAGAAGCGCCAGGTGCCGGCCGCCTCGGCCACGGGAGGACGCTCGCGGCTCGCGCTGTCGCACGCGGCGGCCAGCACGAGCAGCGGCAACACCCACGGGAGCACGCCCCCTCCCGGCGCACGCGACGGTCTGGAATTGAACATTGGATTGGGAATGTACGCGTCGAGCGAGCCCCCTGGGGAGGGTGCCGCGACGTGACGAGGAACGTCACCCGGTCAGAAAGAGCTGACTCTTTTCCCTCCCAGGTCCGCAACCGCGCGTTTTTACAGACGCGGCCAGAGGCGTGGGGTTTGGAATGTCGTTTGCTCCACGGTCGCCGCGAGGGGGCCGGTCCGGCCACCGCGACGAACACCCATCCACCGCCGCACCCGCCGGCTGGCGCACCGCTCCTGGGGTGCGCCGCGACAGGAGACGTGTATGCATCGAGAGATTGATTCATCCCGAGGAAGGCGCCTGGGGGCCCTGCTGCCGTTGCTGCTGATGAGCGCGCTGGCGGGCCTGGAGGGCTGCAAGCCTTCAGAGTCCGTCCCGGCGGATGAGACCAGCACCGCCGTGTTCTCCATCGACGTCGACGAGCCGGCGTCGGGCGGCGGCACCGGTGGGGCAGGGCGCGTGTCGTCGTTCGCCAACTTCTCCTTCACGAGCGTGGCGCGCATCCGCATCGACGTGCTGGAGACGGCGACGAGCGCCCCGCTCTTCAAGGGGGTGGACCTCACCGTGGCGGGCGGGACGTGGTCGGGCACCGTGCCCTTCCTGCCTCGGAACAAGGGCCTCACCTTCCAGGCGCGCGCCACGGGCCTCAAGGGCGAGCTGTTCTTCTCCGGCAGCACGGACAGGACGCTCACGGGGGACAACGAGAACGTGGTCATCGTGCTGGCGCCGGTGAGCGACGGCGAGACCATCACCCTGCCGCGCATCAAGAAGATCACCATCCCGGCCGAGTTCCCTCCGGGCAAGCGCGGCAACATCGACTTCCTGGTGGAGGCCAGCACGGGGGAGTCGCTCCGCTACGTCATCACCGCCGGGAGCGGTGGTGGCTCCTTCTCCCCGGTGCAGGGCAACCTCCAGCTCCTGGGCACCACCGGCACCTTCGTCAGCCAGTACGTGCCGCCCCCGGTGAAGACAGTGACCGAGTTCACCCATGACGTGCTCGTCACCAACGCGGCCGGCCACTCCGTCAAGACGACCTTCAAGACGAAGGTGCTGCCGGTGGACCCGTCGTCCGACGCCATCGACACGCGCGTGCATGTGCTCTTCAACCCGGTCATCCAAGCCCTCAAGGCCACGCGGCGCGCGGGCACCGGGGACGTCCTCTGGGAGGCGGCCGTCGCGGATGACAGCGCGGCCTCGACGCTGACCTACGTGTGGAGCTTCAACCCCCAGGGCTCGTTCGACCCCGCGCCCGCCTTCGCCAGCCAGTCCAATCCCACCACGATGAGCGGCTACTCCCCGGCGGTGCAGGGCGAGCTGGTGCTCCAGGTGACGGACGTGGACGGCGGGCAGACGACGCTGAAGTACGTGCTGGCGCCCGGGCAGTTCCCGGACAACCCCTATGACGTGGGCAACCTCAACGGGCTCATCTCCATCCAGGCCGGAGAGCGCCACACGTGCGTGCTCTTCGACAACGCCAACGTCCGGTGCTGGGGCCTCAATGCCTCCGGGCAGCTTGGCTATGAGCACACGCTGGACATCGGCGACAACGAGCACCCCTACACCGCCGGCAACGTCAACCTCGTGGGCAACGCGACCCAGGTGGTGACGGGGCGCGGCCACACCTGTGCCCTGCTCGAGGGCGGCTTCGTGCGCTGCTGGGGCGGCAACACCCATGGCCAGCTCGGCTATGGCCACACCGCCAACATCGGCGACGGGGAGCCGGTCGCCAGCGAGGGCTACGTGGGCCTGGGGGGCCGCGCGGTGAAGCTCGCCGCCGGCGCGGAGCACACCTGCGCGGTCCTCAACACGGGCAAGGTGCGCTGCTGGGGCGCCAACAGCCAGGGCCAGCTCGGCTACGGCCACACCCAGGACGTGGGGGACAACGAGTGGGTCTGGAGCGCGGGGGACGTGGACGTAGGGGGCCCGGTGCAGGACCTCACCGCGGGGGCGTCCCACACCTGCGCGTTGCTCACCACGGGCAAGGTGCGCTGCTGGGGCCAGGGCGAGTTCGGCCAGCTCGGTTACGGGAACGCCGCGACGATTGGCGACAACGAGACGCCGGCCACCGCGGGCGACGTGGACGTGGGCGGGCCGGTCCTCCAGCTCAGCGCGGGCAAGGCCCACACCTGTGCCTTGTTGAGCACCGGCCGGGTGGTCTGCTGGGGCTACAACAACAACGGGCAGCTCGGTTATCCGGGCTACTACTCCGCGCCCTACTCCCCCTACTTCATCAACGTGGGTGACAACGAGACGCCCGCGTCGGTCGGCTCCGTCGAGCTGTATGGCACGGCACTCCAGGTCGCCGCTGGCGCGGACCACACCTGCGCGTTGATGAGCTTCGGCGCCGTCAAGTGCTGGGGGTATGGCGCGTATGGCCAGCTCGGCTACGGCAAGAGCAGCACGCTCCCCACGCCGACCGCCGAGATCGTCAACCTGGGCGGGTCGTCGGCGTACGCCGTGACGGCGGGGGGCGCGCACACCTGTGCCCTGCTGAGCACCGGCAAGGCGCGCTGCTGGGGCCTCAACGACCACGGCCAGCTTGGCTACGCCAACACGTTCAACCTGGGAGACGACGAGCTGCCCTCGGCCGCGGGGGACATCCAGGTGCTCGCGCCGCCCGTGGGGCCGTAGTCCATGCCCGCCGCCACCCAGGGCCGTGGATGGGTTTTCAAGACGTGGGGAGTCATTGACGTGAAACACAGCAATCGAAAGGGAGCGCGTATGAAAGGCATTCTTCGTGGGAAGTCGCTCGTGGGATTGGGGCTGGGCCTCGCGCTGGCGGGGTGCGGCCCGGAGACGGACGCGGAGCTGGCTCGGGAGCCTGGGACCGGCACGGTCGCGCAGCCGCTCACCGAGCTCGTCACCAATGGCGGCTTCGAGTCCTCGCCGCTCGGTTTCAGCAACTGGGTGTCGCTCTTCGCGGGCAACACCCAGCTCACCGGGTGGACCATCCTGGGCTCGGGCATCGACGTGATGGCCAGCAGCTACAGGTCCGCCAACGCCGGCAGCGCGTCCATCGACCTCAATGCATATGACGCGGGCGGTGTCTCCCAGACACTCACCACGGCGTCGGGGACCGGCTACACGGTGCGCTTCGCGCTGGCCGGTTGCGTGGGCACGTATGTCAAGGTCACAGCGGGAAGCGTCGCGTACAACTTCCGGGTGAACTACGCGGGGTGGGTGTCCAACAACTTCGTGTTCAACGCCACCAGCTCCAGCACCGAGCTGAAGTTCGAGAGCCTGTCGACGGGCGTTTCGTGCGGTCCACAGCTCGACAGCGTCTCCGTGACGGGGCCCTGATACGAGAGGCGGGGCGCGCCGACTACAGCTCGGAGTATGGGATGGCTTGACGTGCAAACGTGAAGCCAGAGGGGCTCGCGGAACCCGATTTTTTCGACCGCGCAGCCCCATTCCCCTTCACGGAGCAGGTATTCCCACGAGAAGAGCGAATTTAAAGACTCAGTTGCCTTGTCCGGGGCTCTCTCGAACATGCGTGATTTCTCCGCCTCGAAGCCCCCGATGCTGTCCTTCTCCCGCTCGTCCTGGGTGCTCTTCGTCGCCTGGGGCCTGCTGCTCTGCGCGGCGCCAGGCTGCCGCGACGCGTCCAAGCCCACGTCCGACGCAGGCATCCCCGAGGATTCGGGCACGCCCGACGCGGGGCCGCCCGACTCCGGGACGTTGCCCTGGGATGGCACGTACACCGTGCTGGAGGAGCTGGGAGACGGCACGGGGGACCCCGGCGTGCTCTCTGCCTGCGCGCTCTTGCCGCGCGTAGGCGAGAGCCCCGCCGGAGGCTGTCTCAATCCGGCCATGTTCGACCAGTCCGCCTGTGACTCCTCCACGCTCGCCAACATCCCGAAGGACGGCATCTTCCATGTGCGGCTGCGGGATGAGACGGCGCTGGCGGACGGCGGAGTGGAGGGCTCGTACTACACCGTGACGATGCACCTCATCGGCGACGGCGGCTCCAACTCGTTCTATTACTCGCCGGTCACTCACGAGGAGCGCGACGCGAACAGCTTCCGCCTCGGCATCCAGACCCCGACCCGGGACGGAGGCACCGTCACCACCGTGCTGGCGGGCTGTGAGGCGCCCAGCAACCGCTACTTCACGGGCTGCTTCGCCCGGTGCCTCAACGGCCGGGTGTTGGAGCGGGCCACCGCCGATGCCCACCGCATGCTGTGGCGCGAGGGTGAGGAGGAGTCCGCGGGCGGCCTGAAGCTCGTGTCGGAGACGTACGTCGACCAGGGCACTCCGTTGGACATCTACGTGGCGAAGAACCACGCCTACGTCGTCTCCGGCAAGACCTACCTTCGCCCGGGCAAGCCGGGCGGCATCTCCGTCTTCGACGTGACGGACCGGCGCAACCCCGTGCTGAGGACGGTCATCAGCCTCCCCAATGATCAGCTCTGGAACAGCGTGTGGACCAAGGGGGACGCGCTGTACGTCGCCAGCCAGGACACCGGCATCGTGATCTTTGACATCTCCAACCCGGCGGCCCCGCAGTTCGTGCGCCGCGTGCCCAACAGCGCGCCCCTCGCCGTGCACACCGTGCTGGTGAACGGGGACCGGCTCTACGGCATGGGGCTCTGGCCCTCGAGCAACACGCTCGTGTTCGACGTGTCCCAGCCGCTGGAGCCCGTGCTGCTCCAGCGGCTCGCGTTTCCCCTGGTGGGCCCCTACGACGGGGCCCATGACGCCTTCGCCTACCAGGGCAAGCTCTACATCAGCCACTTCGAGGGCGGCCTCAAGGTCGTCGACGTCGAGAACCCGAACGACATGAAGCTGCTGGGGACCTACACGTACCCGAACACCACCGCCCACCACAACGCGGTGGGCACCTTCGCCGGGCGCACCATCGTCTTCGAGGGCGGCGAGAACCATGGCGCGCACCTGCGCGTGCTGGACGCCAGCGACCCGGCGCACATCGTGAAGATTGGTGAGTTCAAGCTCCGGCCCACGACCTCCATCCACAACATCCTCCTGGTGGGCACGCGCCTGTACGTCGCGTGGTACCAGGAGGGCGTGCGCGTGCTGGACGTGTCCAACCCCACGCAGCCCCGGCAGCTGGCCTACTACAATACGCACCGCGAGACGGACCCCGGGCGCACCGACGACGTCTTCGAGGGCGCCATCGGCATCCGCGTCCCCGGCGACGGCTACGTGTACATCGTCGACACCGCACGCGGCCTGCTCATCATGAACGAGCCCTAGCCCGGCATCCGGGGCGGCACGGCCAGGGGAGGCCGTGCCGTCCTGACCCGCCCCGCGGGGTCACCCGTTCGCGGACACGCGGTCCCCGGCTGACGTGCCTGGGTGAACAGCCGCGGCGCCGCCCACCGTGAAGTCGATGATCCGATCCCACAGCGCCCGGAACCGCGGCTCCTGGTAGTGGGAGCCCGACTTCAACCAGCTGATGTGAGCCGGGGGCTGATCGAAGTGGCCGGTGACGTCCAGGTGGTCCGCGACCGTGACGTGGACCACCTGTCCCCAGACCTGGGAGCGGCTCGGGACGATGCCGTCGCTCCGGGACTCGAAGTTCCGGCCAAGGACCGCCTGGAGGGCCTGGGATTGGGCCCCCGTGAGTTCGGGCGTCTGGAGCTCCGGGGACAGGGGCGCGCTCTTCTCATACAGGAAGGAGAAGAGCCCATGGAGGAGCGAGTCCGCGGTCGGCAGCAGGTGGAGGGTGGGCTTCGGCGGCGGCGCGCCGGTGACGACGCAGCCGTAGCGCACGTCCTCCCGGTCCGCGGTGTTCGCGTTGAAGGCCCGCACGCTGTCCGGCATGAGATCATGGATCAGCGCCTGGCTCTCACCCACCTGGCTGAAGAACCGGAGGAGCTCTTCGCGCTCGTTATCGGAGAGGTCCGCCGTCAGCCGGAAGACCTGGTTGAAGAGGTTGGGCGGAAGCTTCGCCTGTTCGCTCCGCAGGGTGAGCCAGTAGCACGCCTGGAGCACGGCGGTCCGCAAGGGCATGACCTTGCGGTGCAGGGTGAAGAAGGTGAAGAGCCACAGATAGCGCAGCAGCGTCTTCCCCACGTGGCCCTGGTGGAAGTAGGTGGCCAGCGGGGTGCCGTAGTGGGGCGTGGCGAGGCTCACGACGGAGCGTACGCGCCTCACGAAAGCCGGGGCCTCCCGGGCCAGGCGCGGTGAGACGACGCTCCGTGCATCCAGCCCGCCCGTGGAGTGCCCCACGAGGTGGAGCTGCGCGTTGTCCTCGTTCGCGGTCCGTGCCATCTCCCGGAACACGTCGCGGGCCCGCACCGCCAGCCCGGAGGTGGGGGCGGAGGGCACGGTATGCACCTGCGCATCGATGCCACGCTCCTGGAACCGCTGCTGGAGCAACTCCGGGACGTTCTGGAAGTAGGCGATGCGCTCCGTTTCCTGGTCACCCATCTGCGTAAAGCCAAAGAAGCCGGGGATGAGATAGATGCGGTGACTGGCCATGCAGGAAAGCCTAACGTGAGGAGAGCCCCTGGCGGCGGAGCGCGGGCCCAACGTGAAGTCCCGAACCCTTGTCCCGGACGGCGGGGCGCTTCACCCGAAACGGAAGTTCGTCTCGGCGAGGAGCCGGGTCGGGGGCCATCACTGCATCAAGCAGGAAAGACTGCCAACGGGCGACTGCGGAATCACCCATGCCGTCCCAGTTGAGTTGGCCTCCATCGCCACGCCCCGGCGCGTTCCCGGTTGACTCTCGCAGTGACCATCGTGGAGCCCACCGGATTGCTTTTGCCGCCCCCAGGACGCAGTCCGGCATCCGGGGCGGCACGGCCAGGGGAGGCCGTGCCGTCCTGACCCGCCGTGGATCAGGACAGGAGTTCGACGTACCCGTCCGTCCCATGTACGCGGATCCGCTGCCCGTCCCGGATCCGCCGGGTGGCATGCTCCACCCCCACGACGGCTGGCAAACCGTACTCCCGTGCGATCACCGCGCCATGGGTCATCAGGCCTCCCACCTCCGTCACCAGTCCCTTGATCGTGACGAACAGGGGCGTCCAGCTGGGGTCCGTGTAGGGGGTGACCAGGATGTCGTCCGGTTCGAGCTCGGCCCCCGCCATGTCCAGCAGGACGCGGGCCCGTCCCTCGATGGTCCCGGCGGAGACCGGCAAGCCGACCAGCGCGCCGGCCGGGAGGTCGTCGCGCCGGTACGACCCGTTGATGACCTCGCCATCCGATGTGAGCACCCGGGGCGGCGTGAGCGCTTGATACGACCTGAACGCGTCCTTGCGCTGGCGGATCAGCGACTCATCCACCTGTCTCGTGCGCGCGACGTCGTGGAGCTCCTGGAACGTGAGGTAGAAGATGTCTTCCTTCTCACGGAGCACCTGGGCTTGTACGAGGCGCTCGGCTTCCTCCAACAGGGCCTGCTTGTAGACGAAGTAGCGGCTGATGATTCCGTACTTCGGATACTCCCGGTACCCGATGAAGGTCCGGACCCGGTCGATCATCCGCTTGGCCTCTGCGGCCTTCTCTTCTCCTCCCGGCAAGGTCCGCAGGCGCGCCAGCAGCTCCTGCTCCTTCTTCCAGGCCTCCTGTCGCCCCTGCTCGAAGCGCCGCTTGCCGGCGCCCGGCTCGAAGTTCTTGATGTTGCCGAGGAGGATGGGCACGAGCGTGGTGGGGCGCTCGCCCCAACGTGGCTTCGTGATGTCGATCTCACCGACGCAGCGCATGCCGTACTTGTCGAGGTAGGCCTGGATGGCGTCTCGCGCCTCCTGACCGCCCGAGAGGCTGGCCAGTTCATCCAGGAAGTCCTCACCCTCGACGTGCTGCAGATAGGCCACCACGTTCGGATGCGGGCGGATCACGTCCGCGACGTCCAGGAGCGCCAGCCCCATCTCCGACGTGACGTTATGGGGGACGGACTGCGTGAGCGTGTCCGCCGCGCTCTTCTCGCCCAGCCACGCCTGCATGTGCTCGTTGAGCCACCAGGTGGCCTCCATCGCCGACATGATCACCTGAACGCTTCGCGGATCGCTCAAGAGCCGCTTCAGCTCCTGGATGTCCGACACGATGAAGTCGAACAGCGCCGCTCCGGACCGGGTCTGGATGTCGCGCTTCAAGGCCGCGAGGGAGGTTTGAGTGCGCCCGACCAGCTCGTCGACGATGGCCGGATGGGGCTCGAGCGGGGCGGGCGCGCCGCCAGCCGGCGGCCTGCCGGGGCCGGCGTCCGGGAGCGACCGGATGAAGTCGCCGCGTCCAAGGACCGTCTGGAGCGCGTCCCTGAACAGCGGCTCGGATTTCCCCATGAGCTCCAGCAGGGCCGCGCGGCTCGCTGGCGACGCCAGGACCCGGGTGACGTCGACGAACAGTCTCCCGCCGGCTTCGTGCATCGGCCGCAGGGCTGTCAGCTGGAACAGCGAGAGCCCCAGGGGCTTCATGGCGTCGGTCATCATCTGCTGATGACCGACGGAGAGGTAGACGTGGTTCTCCGGGTCGCCGGCCGCGGGGATGGGGAACAGCGTGGTGATGGGCCGGCTCTGGACGAACTGGAAGTCATCGTCGACCAGGCACCATTCGATGTCCTGGGGACGGCCGAAGTGCGCTTCGATCCGCCGGCCCAACCGCGCGAGTCGCACGACCTGCGCGTCCGTCAGCGCCGGCTGTTGCCGCAGCGCGGGCTCGAGCTCCTGGTGCTGGGTCCCGCCTGTCGGCGAGGCGTGGATGGCGAGCTGCTTGGCGCCGACCGTCCTGGCGATGACCTCTCCGTCCCGCACCTTGTAGCTGTCCGCGTTCACCAGGCCGGAGACCAGGGCCTCGCCGAGGCCAAAGCTGGCCTCCGCGGAGGCGACCTTCCGGTTGGAGGTGATGGGGTCGGCCGTGAACAGGATGCCGGCCGCCTGCGGGAAGACCATCCGCTGCACGACCACCGCCATGCGGACCTTCCGGTGGTCGAAGCCGTTCCGCACGCGGTAGGTCACGGCCCGCTCGGTGAAGAGCGAGGCCCAGCACCGGCTGACGTGCTGGAGGATCGCCGCCGTCCCCACGACGTTCAGGTACGTGTCCTGCTGGCCCGCGAAGGAGGCCGTCGGCAAGTCCTCCGCCGTCGCGCTCGAACGGACGGCGCAGGCGACATGCTCGCCGAGCCGAGCGAGCGAGCGGGTGAGCTCCGCCGCGAGGTCATCAGGGATGGCGGTCCCCTCGAGGGTCTCGCGGAGCTCGGCGCTGAGCGCACGGAGCTGTTCCCGGTCGTCCAGCTTCAGGAGCGACAGCCGCTCGAGCCGTTCGTCGACCGACGGCGCTTCCGACAGGATCCGCTGGAAGGCGTCCGTCGTGACGCAAAAGCCAGCCGGCACGCGGATGCCGTCGATCCGCGAAAGCTCTCCCAGATGCGCGCCCTTGCCGCCAACGACCGGGACCTGCGTCAGGTCGAGCTCATGGAAGCCCAACACGTAGTCGCCCATCCGTTCACCTCACTGTCAGGATGGGGCGGCACTTTACTCCTGACCGCGGAGTGAAGTGCACCGACGCTCGTGGGGGCCGCTTGTCAACCCATCAAGCGGCCCGGCGAAGGCGGGCGTCACGCGCTGCTGCTGCGATAGCCCACCCTTCTCAGCCGCGCGTGGCTGTTGACCACGAGCAAGCCCGTGAGCACGAGCGCCGCACCCGCGAGGAACGAGGGGGCGAGGTGTTCGTCCAGCAGGAGGGCCCCCATCGCCACGCCGAAGAGCGGGGTCATGAACGAGAGCGCACCGAGCTGCGCGGCTTGATAGCGCGTCAACATCCAGAACCAGACCAGGTAGCTGATGAAGGACACGATGATGGCTTGGTAGCCCAGGCTCGCCCAGCCGAGCGCCGTGCCGTGAAAGTGGAGCTGGCCGGTCACGGCCGCGAGCGGCAACAGCACGAGGAACGCGCCAAGGAGTTGGTAGAACAAGGTCTGCGCCGCCGGCGCCTCGCTCAAGCGGCTGACGCGGATGGCGACGGTCGTCAGCCCCCACGCGGCTCCGCCGCAGACGCCCATCAGGTCGCCGACGAGCTGACCCCGTGACGCGGACGCGCCGGCGTTCATCGGACCGAAGAACGTGACGACGATCCCCGCGAACGCGAGCCCGATGCCCATCCACTGAGTTCGCGTCAAGCGCTCCTCCGGAATCCGGAGGTGGAGCCCCAGCGCCGCGAACATCGGCGCCGTGTAGAGGAACATGACCATGTGAGACGCCGTGGTCCAGCGCAGCCCCTCGGCGATGAGCAGGAACTCGACGCAGAAGAGGGCTCCGACGACGAGCCCAGGTCCACGCGCGACGCCTGACAGCCACTTGTCCTGAGCGACGAAGCGGCTGAACAGCCACACCAGCACGGCCGCGACACCGGAGCGCAGCGCCGCTTGCAGGATGGGGGAGACGTCGTTGGCGACGGCCTTGATCGCGACCTGCTGCAACCCCCAGAAGAGGCAGATGACAACCATGGCCGCCGAGGCAGGCGCGTCTACCGGCCTTCTCATGGGGAACCGCCAGTGAGCAACATGCGCCTGTCGTAGCCCATGGGTTGATTCGAAGTATATAGCGCGGAACCGCCATTCGATATCGCTGGGCCGCCAACGCCATGAAACACGTTAGAGCAGCAACTCCCCGGCATCTGAGACTTCCGCCCTTCACCGACGCGTTGCCGGCGCCGGTGTTCTTCCGGATGGAGCGGATGCCCTCGAACGCGACGTATCCGTCGATGACGCACCGCTGGGGTGAGTTCGTCTACTCCTTCAGTGGAGTCACGGAAGTCACCGCGGGCGAGCAGCATGTGCTGGCGCCGCCGCACCTGGGCCTGTGGATACCGGCTGGCACCGAGCACATCGGCTTCAACGACGAAGAGGCGGTGCACTGCTCCATCTACATCCGTCGGAACTTGTGCACGCACATGCCCAAGCAGCTCTGCGCGGTCATCGTGTCCCCGCTCGTGCGCGCCATCCTCGAGCACTTGCGCGACCATTCGCCAGGAGCCGAGGAGGCGCCCGTGCGTGCGAGGCTCCTGCGAGCGCTGGTCGACCAGCTCTCCACTTGCGCCACCACGGGGAGCTACGTCCCGCACACCGCGGACGCGGAGCTCGACGCCGTGCTCTCCGCGCTCAAGAGCAACCCCTCCGACAGTCGCTCGCTCGGCGAGCTGGCCAAGGCGTTTCACATGAGCGAACGCACGCTGATGCGCCGGTGCGAGCGCGAGCTGGGCATGTCGCTGACCGAATGGCGTCAGCGACTCCGGCTGGTGAATGCGTTGCCGCTGTTGCGCGCGGGACGGAGCGTCGAATCGATCGCCGTGGAACTCGGCTACGCCACCTCGTCGTCATTCATCGCGATGTTTCGCCGACTGATCGGCACGAGTCCGAGGCGGTTCGTCACGCAGGCTCCGCCGCATCCCAAGGAGAAGGCGCCGGCGCGCGTTCGAAGCAGTCGGCGGTGAGCGTGCCGCCCCCCCGGCGAAGGCGACGGCCTTCAGTCATGGCGGAGCGCGACGAGCGGATCCACGCGGGACGCTCTCCACGCGGGCAGCGCGATGGCGGCCAGGGACACCCCCAGGAGCAGCGCGGGCGCCGCGACGAAGGAGAGCGGATCCAGCGCGCTCACTCCGTGCACCAGGCTGGACACCACCTCGGTGAGGCCCAGGGCCCCGCACAGGCCCACGGTGGCGCCCACGACCACCGGCAGCAGGCCCTGGCGCAGGACGAGCCGCACCACGCGTCCTCGCGTGGCTCCCAGTGCCAGCCGCACCCCCAGCTCGCGCGTCCGCTGGCCCACCAGGTAGGACAGCACGCCGTAGATGCCCACGGCGGCCAACACCAGCGCCAGCGCCGCCATCGCCCCCAACAGCACCATGTTGAAGCGCTCCGAGCCCAGTGAGCGCGCCAGGTGGTCCTCCAGCAGCAGGGTCTCCGTCAGCGGCTGCTGCGCGTCCACCGACCCCAGCTCGCGCCGCGCCGCCGCCACGATGGCCGCGTGCCCACCCGGCGCGCGCACCAGGAGCTGCTGCGGCAACATGCTCACGATCATCCGCGTGAACGTCGCGGACAGCTGGGACGGGGGCACATAGACGATGTTCGGCGCCTCGGCGTCCAGCCCGTTCTCCCGCACGTCGCGCACCACGCCCACCACGCGCCGGGGCACCTGATCCCCGAAGGGGACGGAGTGTCCCACCCGGATGTGTTGCCCGATGGGCTCCTCGCCTGGCCAATACCTGCGCGCCGCCGTTTCGTTGATGACAGCCACGGGCTCGGAGCCCACGCCGTCCGACACCGCCAGGAGCCGGCCCTTCATCAAGCCAACGCCCAGCACACCGAAGTAGTCCGCGGTCACGGGCCGCAGCTGCGCGCCGCCTGTCCCCGGGCCGTCGTCGCGCCCCTCGTACTTGCCTTCGATGATGAAGCCCAGGCTCGGGCCCTGCTCCATGGGCAGGGTGGTGGCGAACGCCGCGGCCCGCACCCCCGGCAACGCCTCCACCCGCTCCACCATCTGCCGGTGGAAGCGCTCCAGCGCGGCGGGGTCCGCGTAGCGCCCCTCCGGGAGGGACATGCGCAGCACGTGCACGTCCCGAGGCTCGAAGCCGGGGCTCGTTCGGCTCAGCGACGCGAAGCCCCGGATGAGCAGCGCGGCCCCCACCAGCAACACCACCGCGAGCGCCACCTGCCCCGCCACCAGCCACGCTCGTGCCCGCCCGCTCGCGGGCCCCCCCGTGGTTCGCCGCGCCCCCTCTCGCAGGGCCCCGGACAGGTTGGGCCGGGAGGCCTGGAGTGCCGGCAGCACGCCGAAGAGCAGGCCCGTGACCAGCGCCGCTCCCGCCGTGAAGGCCAGCACCGCGCCGTTGATGCCCACGCCCTGCGGCGCCGGCAGCCCGGCGGGCGCGAGGGACAGGAGCGCCGGCAGGCCCACCGCCGCCAGCAGCAGCCCCAGCCCCGCGCCCAGCAGGGACACGAGCACGCTCTCCGTCAGCATCTGCTGGATCAGCCGCGAGGGCGCCGCGCCCAGGGCCGCGCGCACCACCAGCTCCCCCTGACGGGCGGCGGCCCGCGCGAGCTGCAGGTTGGCCAGGTTCACGCAGGCGATGAGCAGCACCAGCGCGACCGCGCCCAGCAGCACCCACAACGCACCGCGCAGGTCGCCCACGAGGTAGGTGTGCAGATCCTCCGCGACGAAACTCCGCTTCGCGTCCACCAGCGCGGGCGAGTCCGCGCGCATCCGAAGCGACAGCGCCTCCATGGCCGCGTCCACCTGGGGCCGCGAGAGCCCCGGCTTCGTCCGCGCGGTGATGAACATGGAGTTGGAGTCATCCCGGTTGGTGAGGTCCAACTGGAGCGGCGTCCAGAGCTGGACGCCTTCGGGATAGCGGAAGGTCGCGGGGGCCACGCCCACCACGGTGTAGAGTTCGTCGTTCAGCGTCAGCGTCCGGCCCACCACGTCCGCCGCGCCCTCGAACTGGCGCTGCCACAAGCCGTGGCTGAGGATCGCCACCCGCCCGGCACCCGGCACGTCTTCCTCGGGGAGGAAGTCCCGCCCTCGCTCCATCCGCACGCCGAAGGTGTCGAAGAAGGTCCGCGTCACCCGCATGCCCGACAGCCGCTGGGGCACCCCATCTCCGATGAGGTTGAAGCCACTGGGGAAGCAGTCGTAGGCCGTCACGTGCGACAGCACCGACGCCGCCTGCGCGGACCACCACGCATAGCGCCCGATGGAATGCATCGGGGTGTTGCCCCCCGGCCCCTTGCGCACCAACTGGACGAGCTGCTCCGGCTCCCGGTAGGGCAGGGGGCGCAGCAAGACGCCGTGCACCACGCTGAAGATGGCGGTGTTGGCGCCAATCGCCAGCGCCAGCGTCAGCACGGCCACGAGCGTGAAGCCCCGGCTCTTGAGCAACATCCGGACGGCGTAACGCAGGTCATCAAGCACGGTGGACATGGCGCGGCACCTCTCCCAGGTGCGCTGCCCTACGGCCCGGACTCACCGCGATTGCCACGGCCCGGGCCAGGGCGTGCCGCCACGCGTGTCTCCAATCCCTGACACCCCGTGCTTCAGGTCTTGAGCTTCCGGGGGACGCATTCCAGATTGGCGGCTTTCCTTGACGGGAGCCTGCGATGAAGAAGCGTTTCGGGAACCTCTGCGGTGCCTTGCTCTTCCTTTTGCCCACCCTCGCTGTCGCGGAGACGACGTGGGTGTTGGAGGCGGGCGTGCCCGTGGTGGGGACGGGCGGTGGCTACGTCTTCCGCCAGTTCCAGTTGACCACGGGCGTCTGGCCGGTCGCGCCAGGGCACTCGGTCGGCGTCGTCTACACCTGGGACCACTGGCAGACGACGCAGTGGGGCACGCTCACCTGGCGGAACAACACCCCCAATGCCTCCGGGAGCCAGGACGAGGTGTGGGCGGGCCGCTTCAATGTTCCTCCGACCGTCTCCTTCACGGCCATTGAGTACGCCATCTACGTGGACGACGCGTCCGGCCACCGCACCTGGAACAACAACAACGGCCAGAACTTCGTTGTTCAGTGAGGTCGCCACTCCCCCTTCCCGGTGAGAGGCCCGGCAATCCAGAGCGGATTGCCGGGCATGGACCTTGGCTGGGCGGGGGGCTGATGCCCTCGCTCAGGGCACCCGCACCGAGTTCTGTTCCAGCGAGGGCGCCAACACCGCGCGCCACGCCGGGAACTGGCCTTCGGTGAGCAGGCCGGTGGCGGTGAACACGCCACTCGCCCCCTCATAGCGGTTGCGGTCCATGACCAGGCTGGGGCGGTACTGCGCGCGGCCCAGCCGGACGAACAGCCGCATGTCGCGGAGGATGTTGTCGGTCACCACGAGCCCGGTGACGACGAGCGGTTCGTCCGCGGCGAGCCGCAGCCCGGCGTCCGCCGTCCTCGCCACGGTGTTGCTCAGCACCCGCACCCCGTTGGCCTGCACGACGCGGATCCCCTGACCGTTCCCCCGGTTCGCGTAGTTCACGATGTCGGTGATGGTGTTGCCCCGGAGCAGGATGTCGATGGGGTGCTCCACCGTCGAGGTGCCCCCCACGGAGATGCCGCGGCCGGCCTCGGAGATGGTGTTCCCGACGATCTGTACGTTCGTGGCGCCGTCATGGATGACGACGGCCTCCGCCGCGGAGGAGTTCGCCTGCCAGGGGTAGCGCGCCAGATTGGGGAACCGGGAGATGGTGTTTCCCCGCACGTAGACGTAGTCGCATCCCTTGATGTCGACGCCGTTCTCGCCAGCGTCGTGCAGCTCGTTGTGCTCGATGTACATGCTCGTGGGCCGGTTGCCCTCCGTCTGGCATTGCACGGAGTCACCCGACGTGTCGTGGATGGTGTTTCCTTCGATGAAGATCTCCCGCGCGGCGTTCTTCAACACCACCCCATGGGAGTCCGTCCCCGACTTGGAGAAGTCGTAGATCTCATTGTTGTCGACGAGGGCGTTCTGGGCCTCGTTGATGACGACCCCGCCGCCAGCGGTGCCTCCGTGTAGCTTCGAGTCGCGCAGCTGTGTGCAGTACGTGTTCCGGTCGAACTGGGCGCCGAAGGAGGCCTGTCCATTGACGTTCACCTCCAGCGACTGGAGGATCCAATAGGGCTGGCTCAGCGCCACCAGGCTGCCGACCACGCGCGCCGGCGATGGGACGATGACCGGGGGGGCGGCCGGGTCGCCCCTCAGGACGATGGGCGCGGTGGCCGTGCCCGCCTGGGAGGTCGTGGGGCTGATGATGACGGACTCGGGATAGGTGCCCGAGCTCACCTGGATGATGTTGCCCGGGCGCGCGGCCTTCACGCCGGCGGCGATGGTCGCGTACGGGTTGTCGATGGAGCCCAGCGGCTTCGAGGGGTTTCTCGGCCCCGAGTTCGCGACGTACAGCGTGCCGGCCTGGGCCGCGTCCGCCGTGGGACAACGGCTCAGGAAGACCTGCCGCCCGTCAGGGGGCTCATCCAGCTCGGCCCGGGCGGATGCTGGGAGCAGGGCCTCCGCCTTGGGTGCGTCCTCCGCCGCCCATGCCCCTTGCGTCAGCGCCAGAACGGAGAGGAGTGCCGCGCACGCGGACACGGTGGTGATTCCACTTCGATGTTTGATCATGATCTTTGACCCCGGTCAGGAACGAGAGGCGACCAAATTCGCCACCTGCGTGGGTTTGCTCAACTGCCCTGGGCGCCGGAGGGAAGTGCCCTCCAGGGCAGCGGTCCGCCAGCGCACTCAGTCCTCGGCGCTGGAGCGGGTTCTCGGTCCCCCGCCTCGTTCGCGGAAGGGCGCAGGACGACCGTGCCGCGTCGTGACACACGGGGGACAACGGAATGCCGGAGGTGAAGGACCGGCGGCTGCTTCGACGTCAACGGCGGGATGGCTCGTCGGCGGAGCCGGGACGTGACTTCGCCGCGTTCATCGACCGCCACCCCCAGGTCCTTCGCAGGGAACGCCTGGACGACCGCGACTCACGAGCCGTCCTCTTCGGCGACGAAGCGCGGGCTCGCTTCGTCGAACCCGACCCGGGGCTCATCCTCCACGGGCACCCGCTCCGCCGCGCAGCAGCAGCGCCGCGCGTTTGATCGCGGCGCGGATGCGGACATAGGTGCCGCAACGGCAGACATTCTCGCTCATCGCCGAGTCGATGTCCGCGTCGGAGGGGGCCGGGTTCTTTCGCAGCAACGCCACCGCGGACATGATCTGCCCCGGCTGGCAGAAGCCGCACTGGGCCACGTCCTCGGCGATCCACGCCTGCTGCACGGGATGCAGTCCCTCGCCGCCCAGCCCCTCGATGGTCATCACCTCGCGGCCCGCCACGCCGCCCACGGGTTGGAGACAGGGCCGGAAGGCCTCTCCGTCCAGGTGGCTGGTGCACGCGCCGCACACGCCGACTCCGCAGCCATACTTGGGCCCCGTGACGCCCAGCACATCGCGGAGCACCCAGAGCAGGGGCAGGTCCTCGGGCGCCTCCACCGATACCGTCTGACCATTGAGGATGAAGTGATGGGCCGGCATGGGTCAGGCTCCCTCGTCCAGGATGGGGAAGCGGGTGGGCATGGTGCCCTTCGCCCGGGCAATGGCGTTGGCCAGCGCCGCCGCGGCGCTGGGATAGCCCAGCTCTCCCACGCCGCCCACGCGGTCATCCGACCGGACCAGGTGCACCTGGAGGGTGGAGGGGACGTGCTTCATCCGCAGCCAGCGGTAGTCCGCGAAGCTGCCCTCGCGCACCGCTCCCGCGTCGATGTGGATTCCCGCGCTCAGGGTCGTGGACATGGCATCCACGGCGGCGCCCTGGAGCTGCGCCTCGATGCCCTTGGGGTTGATGGGCAGGCCTACGTCCGCGGCGATGACGACGCGCAACACGCGAGGCACCTCTCCCGTGACGTCGACCTCGACCAGGTGCGCGATGGCGCTGTCCCACTCCTCGAGGACCGCGACCCCCTGGGCCACGCCGGGCGGAAGGGACCGGCCCCAGGGGCCCTCCGCCACCACCTTGTTGAGGACCGCCCTGAGCCGTTGAGACTTGAGCCGCGAACGCCGGAGGTCGACGGGATCCACGTGGAGCTCCCGGGCCAGCTGGTCGACGAAGATCTCGTTGGCCACGCCCACCTGGCTGGTGAACACCGAACGGAAGGACGCGGTGGGAATGGGAATCGGTACCTCGGTCAGGCCCTGGCTCACGAAGCCGAACTGATAGGGGACCTGCTGCGTCAGCGTGAAGAACGTCGCGCTGGTCACTTCGGGCAGGACCTCTCCGACGAGCGCGGTGACGACATCTCCGAAGCCATGGGGAAACTCCACGGTGGGGATGACGGCGCGGTGATTCCAGCCCAGCACCGCCCCACCCAGGCCCAGGGAGGCGAGGATGCGATGGTGGCTGGCGGGCCGGTAGTGCCCGTGGCGCATGTCGTCGTTGCGGCTCCACATCAGCTTCACCGGCCGCCCCACGGCCCGTGAGACGAGCGCGGCCTCCACCGCGGCTTCGGGGAAGAACCTGCGGCCGAACCCGCCGCCCGCGCGGACCGCGTGCACCGTCACCCGCTGTGGGGTGAGCTCCCAGCCCAGGGCCCTGGCGACCTCCCGCCGCGCGAACTTCGGATCCTGCGCCCCCAGCCAGACCTCCGCGTGCGCGCCCTGCACGTGGGCCACGCAGCTCTGGGTCTCCATGGGCGCGTGCGCGAGGTAGGGGAAGTCGAAGCGCCCTTCCAGGGTCCGGATCGTGAGCAGCGGGGGCAGGGGCCGGGGACCCACCGCATCCCGCAAGCGGGCCCGGATGTCGACGTCGGACAGCGCCGCCGCCGGTCCCGGCGCCCAGGCGATCCGCAGGGCGTCCCGCGCCGCGAACGCCTGCGCGAAGGTCTGGGCCACCACCGCCACGCCTGACGGAATGGGCACCACACCCACCACGCCTGGCATCGCCCGGGCCCCGGTGGCGTCGAAGGATTGGATGGAGCCGCGCAGCGTGGGGGGCCGCGCCACCACCGCGGGCAGCGCCCCAGGAACGTCGAGGTCCAGGGCGTAGCGCGCCGCCCCGGTGACGATGTCCCGAGCATCGATGCGCCCCGTGGGCCGACCGACGAGCGTGTACTGGCTCGGAGGCTTCGGCACCGGGAGGACCTCTGGCAGCAGCACGCACGCGGCGGCTTCCACCAGCTCGCCATAGCCGGACCGGCGGCCGTCCGGCGCGCGCACCTCGCCGTTGGCGGTGGTGAGGGTGAGGGCCAGCACCCGCCAGCGGTGCGCGGCGGCGGTGATCAACCGGGACCGGGCATCCGCCGCCGCGGCGCGAAGTGGGCCCGCAAGGTAGCGCATCGTGGTGGACAGGCCGGTGAGCTGGATGAGCCAGCGGTCATCCGCGTCGGCGCTGCGCACCTCCACCGAGTCAAGCGGCAGGTCGAGCTCTTCCGCGACCAGCATGGCCACGGCCGTGGTGATGCCCTGGCCCAGCTCCGTGCGGGGCAGGGTGGCGACGGCACGGCCATCCGTCCCGAGGGCGATGTAGAGATTGAAGGGCGCCGCCGCATCCGGCGCGGGTGCCTCCGCCGCCGCGGCGGGAGGGACGTCCAGCCCCAACCGGGCCGCGATCATCAGCGCGGGGGAGGCCACGACCCAGGTCAGGAACCGGCGGCGGTCGACGCCTCCCGGCGCGGCTGCTTCCGATGGGGGCGAATCCGTCATGGCAAGACCATCGCACATCCCACCGACGCGCCAGCGCGGACCCGGCCTGGGGCGTTCAGTGGGCTGACGGAGCCGCTGTCCGGGTGAAGACATCGGCCGCGTCGCATCAGTGGGTCGAAAACACCCAGGGGTGAGATGTCCGCGACATCCATGCGTGACATGGACGCACCGCGGCTGTCTCACCGCGAAATGACACTGGACGGAGGGGTCGCTAACTTTCGCGCCGAAGTCCTGTCAACACGCTGTCAACCCACCTTGAGAGGTTTGGATGATCCGCTCCGTGAAGAAGGCTGGACAGTTGCTGCTCGCCGTTGCGATGGGTGCCGCCGTGTCGTTTGGCTCCACGGTGGCGCTCGCCAGGCCAGCGGAGCCGCTCTCGTTCTGCGCCGGCAACTGTGTGAACGAGTGCATCGACCAAGGGTTCGACTACGGGCGGTGCAGCGGCGACGTGTGTGTCTGTTTCCTCAAGTACTGAGGCACCTGCTCAAGTCCGATGACGTGAAGACGCCCAGCCACCCATCGCGGGTCGCTGGGCGTCTTGTCCGCCAGGGACGGAGGGAGGCGAACGGCTAGAACGCGCGCAGGCCGATGGCGTAGCCGGAGATGGACGACGGCGAGGAGTCGATGTGGTCCTTGGACGCCACCGAGCAGCCGGAGTTGACCGGCTTGATGCGCCAGAGCAGGTTGCCCGCGCCGCTCCAGTTCACGAACGCGCCGCAGCCGCTGAGCGCGTAGCCCGCGCTCAGGCCCGCCGTGTAGCTCGGGTGGGCGACGACCGTGGACGTCCCGCTGTTGATGACGTTGCCAACGGTCCCGACGCCCGGGATCGAGCTGTTGATGCCAATGGCATACGCCTGCGCCGAGCCGGGCGAGGACTCACGGTGGTCCTTCGAGCGCACGCGCCAGGCGGTGGTGCTGGAGGGCGCGGAGGCCGTGGCCAGATTGCCCTTGCCGGTCCAGCTCACCTTGATGCCGCCGCCCACCAGCACGTAGCCCGCGGGCAGCGTGGCGGTGACGTCGGGGTGGGCGACCGTGGCGCTCGTCGCCGTGCTGACGGTCAGGTAGGAGCGCACCTGCGCCGGCGTCAGGCCCGCGACCTTCAGGCCAATGGCCCACGCGCGCACCTGCGCCGGGTCGGAGTCGATGTGGTCCTTGGCGGAGACCAGCCATGAGGTGAGCCCGGTGTCCGGGTACGAGGCGGTCAGCAGGTTGCCCGCCGGGCTCTCCTTGCCCTCGCCGCCACCGCCAATCACCACGAAGTCGCTGGGCACCGTCACCGAGAAGTTGGTGGTCTGGCTGGCGCTCGCCGTCGCGTAGCGCTCGAACACGGCGATGGTCAGCTTGCCGCTGGTGTCCGTCTGCCGGAACAGCTCCACCGCGCCGTCGCAGCTGACGCCCACCGAGGCGAAGGCCGAGGAGACGTCGGCGACGCTGTAGCCGTAGTCCTGCGCCGCGGTCTGCACGCCGCACGCACCCTGGTTGAAGTTGGTGCTGGGGGTCCAGTACAGGTCGTTGGCGCGGGCGAAGACCTGGAACGCCCTCGGCGTGTTCCAGCCCGGCTTGGTGGCCAGCAGGTAGAAGGCCTTGTTGTAGACGCCGGAGGAATAGTGGACGTCCATGCCTTCGTAATAGTTGGAGGCGTGGCCAATGGAGATGCCGTCCTGCGGCGGGTTGGCCATGTAGCGCAGCGCGCCGCTGCTCTTGAAGATCTCCGCGCCGACCAGGAAGTCATTGGTGCCGCGCATGTAGAACTCGGCGGCCTCCCCGGCGATGTCGGAGAAGGCCTCGTTGATGCCGCCCGACTGGCCGGAATAGATCAACCCGGAGTTCTGCTCCGTGTAGCCGTGGGAGACCTCATGCGCGCCGACGTCCAGGCTGACGAGCGGATAGAACGTCGTGTACCCGTCGCCGAACGTCATCGCCGACCCATTCCAGAAGGCGTTCTCGTAGTTGGTGGCGTAGTGCACCCGCATCGTCAGCTGGAAGGTCAGCGGCGCCTGCCCGATGTACGCCTGATACATGTTGAAGATGACGCCGCCAAAGAAGTGCGCGTCATTGAGCGGCGAGTACGCACCGTTGATGTTCTTCACGGTGTTGCGCGGGCAGACGTAGGCGTACGCGGTGGAGCCGGACGTGCCGCCGTTGAGGTTGACGGTCTTGACGTTGGCGTTGTTCATCGTGCACGTGGTGCCTGACTGCTCCACGTCCATGTAGCCGTAGTTCGTGCCGTACTCGTACTGGCCCGTCTTGACGTTGCCGCCGGGGCCCGTGCCAATCAGCACGTGCTGCAGGTTCTCCCACTGCTTGAGCACGCGGCCCGTGTCCGCGTCCACGATGACCACCGGCCGCGACGGTGAACCGCCACCGAAGGCGTCGGAGAAGTAGCTGACGACATAGGCCTTGTGGGCGCGGCCGTCGTCGTCGATGAAGATCATCAGCGGGGACTTCTCATCCGAGAAGACCATGGCGCCCACGCGGCTGCCCAGGCTGGCGCCCTTGGCGATCTCCAGGGCCTGCGCGGCGGACAGCCGGGCGGAGGCGTCCGGGATGTCCCGCTCCAGGCCCGTGACCTTGCGGCCGAACAGCGCGCGGAGCTCGCCCTGGGCGCTCTCGTTGACGATGACGTGCTCGCCAAAGATGGGGAGGCCCCGGTAGGTCTGCTGGTAGCGGTGGTTGAGCACCCCGTGGTCGCTGACCCGTTCGATCAGCGACAGGCGCGAGTCCGCGTCCAGGCCCAGCGCCTGGGCGTGGCGGACGGGCTCCAGGGCCGCGCCGCCCGTGCTGGCGATGGCGGCGCGCTGCAGCCGGAGCGCACCGACATCCTGAAGGTGCAGGTCGACGCGGTTCGCCGCCGCGGCGCTGCCGGCCGCGAGGAAGAGGGTGGTGGCGACGGCAAGGGACGAGGGACGGCGTGGAGGCGTGGGGTTCACGTCTTTGGCTCCAGGGCGTGACAGGGATGGCCGCAGGGCTCGGACGGAGCCGCGGCGGGACCCAGAAACAGTAAATAAAGAAAGTCAAGAAAGTCAAGTGTGACTAATACTGTAAGTGTGGGTCCGTGAAGGGACGTCTCCGGGGTGTCCACGGGCGGACTCAATTCCTCTCTGGTTCCAAGGATGCATCCTGACGCGACGTGCCTGGCCCTGACACGTCAATGGCTGGTGTTGATGCGTCAGAAGGAGGCGTTCCATGGCGTTCCGCAATGGTTTGCGGGTGTGAGCCATTGGCCTGGGGGATGCAATGCCGGCCCTGCATCCGCGCGGGACTTCCGTTCGTGGATGTCACTCCCTTTTGAAATGGAATGCCAATGGCCACGATGTATGACGATCTGTTCTTCCGCTCCAACTTGTCGGACAAGGGAGAGCTCCCCTCTCCCCCGCTGGCCTACGAGTCGCCGGACATCATTCCCTCCGGCATCTATCCCACCAACAACCCGCAGGCCTTCTTCTCCGGCAACTACTCCCAGGACGTGGGGCAGAACCTGGTGATCGGCGCCCCCAACTACATCTACCTGCGCACCCGGAACCTCGCGCCGGGCGCGGAGAATGGAAAGATGTCGCTGTACTACACGCCCGCGAGCCTGGTGCTGTATCCCAACAAGTGGAAGGACAACGAGCTCAAGACGAGCGATCAGCAGCCCGAGGTCTTCGTCCAGGCCGGCAATCATGACGACGTCGTGGTGACGGCCAACCCGTTCGTCTGGGAGCCGGCCTCCATCAGCGGGGACCACTACTGCCTCATCTCCCGCGTCTCCACCCCCCGGCACGACAACCCCATCCCCCAGGTGGGCAGCTACTCGGACATGACGGAGTTCATCCTCAACAACCCGGGCTTCGGCTGGCGCAACGTCAGCCTCACGAGCGTGAACAGCCCCACCTTCGACACGCCCGTGGACTACAGCCAGGGGTCCGATGCCGGGCGCATCACGTTCCAGCTCGAGTGCACCAACGTCCCTGGCGGGGCCAGCGTCGCGTTCTCCGCCGGGACGCCGGGGCCGAACCCGCTCATCGTCCTGGAGAAGACGACCGTGCCGCCGAACAACGGCAGCTGGAACACGTCCGTCACCTGTGATGTGCCCGCCAACTACCAGACGACCATCATCTACTCGTACTGGGCCAATGACACCAAGCCCCCGCCGGGCTTCCAGATCCGCCTCAAGGCGCTGTCCTATGTCGACCAGAGCAGCCGGTTCTTCCACCAGCTGCGCACGCCCCAGGAGCTCGGCGCGTCGCCGGAGCTGGCGCGTCTCATGAGCGCCCAGCGCGGCATCGTGCTCGGCTCGCACACCACCGTCGGTCGCTGAGCCGCTTCCTCCTTCGCGGAAAACCCCTGAGCGCTCACCGGGGCGGGCGTGATGCCCGCTCCCGATGGCCGCTCAGCGGGCCCCTCCGGTCCGTCGTCCATCCGGAATGACATACGGCCTCGTGACACTTCGACCGCATGGGGCGCGCGCGAATGGACGGCTGACGCGTCATCCCGTCGCTGGGAGCGCACGCTGACGTGTCAACCGCTCGCCGTGAGCCGAAGGCGCGCGGGCCTTCCCTTGATGAGGCATGGCATGTCACTTGCTGTTCATGTGTGTCGCATGAAAAGGAGGGCGCGTTGCGCTTCGTGAGTGGAGTGGTTGTCGTGGTCGGCCTGCTGGGATGTGGTGGCCCGGAGTTGGAGAGGGAGGAAGCCGAGGCGACGGGCCGCGTGGACCAGCCGATTGTGGGAGGGGTCGAGGCACGCCCTGGGAGCCACCCGTGGATTGTCAGCCTCCAGCAATACGGAAGCCACTTCTGCGGTGGCACGCTCATCCGGGTCGGCAACCGGGAGGAGAGCGATATCGTGCTCACGGCAGCCCATTGCGTCTACGACGGCACGTCCAGATTGACCGTCACCGCTGGGGCTCATGATTTCGCCTCCCCCTCGTCCTCGCAGCAGGTCGTGTCCGCGACAAGGACTGTCTACCATCCGGCGTACAACTCGCGGACGACGGTGAACGATATCGCTGTCGTCGTGCTCGACAAGCCCATCAAGTTCACCGCCACGGTACAGCCGGTATGTCTCCCGGAGGTGTCATCCTCGGCGAGCCAGTCGTCGTGCGGCCTGAGCAGTGTTCCCATGCGCCCCTCCCTCGGCGCTCAGTCCTCGTTGGCTGAACCTCCGCTCGACTCCGTGGGGCTCTCGTCGGCGGGGGCTTCGGTCCCGGATGGCACGATGATGGTGGCCGCGGGATGGGGCCTGACCCGGGAGGGGGGAAATACATCCAACCGCTTGATGCAGGTGGGGGTTCCCACCGTGAGCTCCGCGTCCCTGATAAAGGCATACAAGGCAGAGAACATCGCCATTGATCCAGAGGCGATGCTGGGGGCTGGGTACTCGTCAGGCGGTAGGGATAGCTGCCAGGGGGACAGCGGAGGGCCGCTGGTCGCGCCGGCCGGTGGCCGATACGTGCTCCACGGAATCACGAGCTTCGGTGTGGGCTGCGCGAGGCCGGGTCTGCCTGGGGTCTACACTCGAGTCTCCAGCTACCGTTCCTGGATCGACACGCAGGTTCTCATCTACAGCCGCGCGCGGCAGTGACGCGGCGACCGAGTCTTGGGGGAGGCGCAGGCGTCGAGGGGCGCCAGCCCGACCTTGGGAGCGCCATCTCGCGTTCGCGTGTCCCCACCACGAGCAGGTCCAGAGCTCCTTTGCCCGGTCGAACTTGGCGTGGCGTGTGACAGATGCCGGACGGCTCTCGCCCATGGGTGATGACTATCCATCCATTGACGCCACGGGACTCACGGTGGCCGGAAGCGAGGTCTATAAGTGGACCCATCGTGGCCGGGTCGCGCATCCACTGGCACGAGCACGAGGGGTGAATCCATGACGACACAATCACAGAAGGCAGAGAACGTTCACGTGGGCCTGCTGGTCCGCCTGGAGGCGAAGGCAGGCAAGGAGGCCGACGTGCAGCGGTTCCTGGAGGGTGGCCTGCCCGTGGTCCAGGCAGAGCCGGCGACAGCGCAGTGGTTCGCGCTGCGCTTCGGTCCGACCTCCTTTGGCATCTTCGATACGTTCGCGGACGATGCGGGCCGCAAGGCGCACCTCGGCGGGAGGGTGGCCGCGGCCCTGATGGCACAGGCGCCGGAGCTGCTGTCACAGCCACCGTCCATCGAGATGGTGGATGTGCTCGCGGTGAAGCGCTGAGCGTCCTCCGGCCGTGGGCTGGGACCCATGGCAGCGCTCCGCCGCGCGCGTGAAGCCGTGGGGCTCCGACACCGCCAGGAAGTACCGGACCTGGTGCATCTTCATGGGGGCAGGCCCGCCCCTCACTCGCGGGCAGGCAGCCCGATGCGCCAGTCGGGCCCCCGCGCATCCGCGCCCGCCGGGCCGTGCGGTCCCGCCGACGGCGGAGCTCAGTACATCTTCAGGTCGTACTTCGGAGTGGGCGACCAGTCGCTCCCGGCGGGCAGGCCGCGCAGGTCCGTCACCTTGACCGCGTAGACGTTGTTCGCCTGGGCGTTGGCCGTGGCCCGATAGACGTTGCACAGCGGGTTGGAGCCGCCGCAGATATAGCTCTGGGTGCTGCCCAGCAGCGCCCCCACCGTGCGGTTGGCGTAGTTATAGGCATAGATGTCAATCCGCATCTTCGGGCCGTTGCGCAGATTGTAGGTCTCCACGGTCAACAACTGAGTGGCGGGAACGAAGACGATGACCCAGTCAACGTCACCCTGGCGGTGGAACGAGTGATTGAGCTGGGGCGAGCCGGGGTAGGACGAGGCGGTGAGGTGGGTGTTGTCGCTCTCGTACGCATCCGCTGGAGCCAGCAAGCAGTTGGCGGGGGGGCCGAACCCGTCGTTGACGCAGACGTTGCCCACGCAGTTGCAGCCGGAGGTGCAGTCCGCTCCGGTACTACACGCGCGCACGGGCGCCTGGTTACAGTGCTCCTGCGAGGCAGGGGGGCCGAAGTCGTCCGGCACACAGTAGCCCGTCAGGCACTGGCATTCGGATGTGCATCCCAGGTCGTTGACGCACGTGCGGGTCGCGAGTCCGGCCTCCTGGCTCGTCAACTCCGCGGAGGCCATCCCTTCATCCAGATTCACGTTCCCGCAGCCCACGGTGAGCAACACCAGCGCTGCCACACTCCAATGCATGTTCATTGCCAGGCATCCTCTGGGTGGCCCCCTTGTGGCGCCTGATTGCGCGACTGGGAACTCAGTTCACCCGCAACGAATAGTGCATTGGGTAGGAGCAGGCTGGCAAAGAGGAATGCTGGTATTGATTGAAAGTCCTGGGTTCTTGGAATTCAATCATGTCGTGATTGGGATTCCTTGCTCGAACGGGCGGGTTGGTATGTCGTGCGTGGGGTGGGGCCCCAGCGCTGTCTTCCACGGCGCGCGCCTCACGTGCCCCAGTAGTAGCTCCACTTGATCATCACCGCGTCGTTGGCCGGGCCGTCCAGCAGCCGTCGGGGCCGCAGCGTCGCGAAGGGCCGCTCCTCCTCGGGCGTCGGGAGTCCCTCCTGGGCGCGCGAGTAGACGAAGAAGAGCGTGGAGCCCAGCCGGTACTCCCAGCGCAGCACCAGGTTCACGTTCAGCGCCGTCGAGTAGAAGCTGCTGCCGTCCGTGTGGTTGACGGGCACGAGCGACGACAGCCGCACCCGCGTCCGCTGCGCGTCGGACGTGGCCGTGAAGAAGGGCCCGTACAGGCCATACGCGGTGAAGAGCTGCGCGTACCCCTGCACGGTGAAGCGGGGAGACACCACCCACTCCTGCCGCAGCGTGAGCGTCATGTAGCGGGCGTCCAGTGCGCCCAGGAGGAAGCGGCCGTCGTCCAGCGTCTCCACGAAGCGCGGCCCGTGGTCCGTCTTGTCGGCGCCCAGCTCCAGCTGGGTCACCAGCGTCGGGTGGGGGCGGAGCGACACGCTGACCTCGTAGCCCCAGCCCCACGCGGCGGGGCTCGGCCCGCCCGGGCTGCGATGGCCCACCGCGCCGGATGCCTCCACCGACACGAGGCGGTTGCGGTTCGACTCGATGAAGGCGCTGATGAAGCTGCGAGTCGGTCGCTGCACCGGCACGCCCGTCCCCACCATCTCCCGCACGTCATAGCCATTCAGGTCCGCGCCTGTCTCCACGCCCACCGTGTCGAAGCTGGGCAGCGTCGCGCTGGCGTAGAGGTTGAGCCAGGTGACCCGGTGCACGTGCCGCTCATCCGCCGACCACCGCGCGCCCACATGGGCGTTGGCGAAGAACGCCTTGAAGGGCCCCAGTCCATTGGGCCTCGCGAAGCGCAGCGTCGCCCGGGGCGCCACCTCGTTCTGCGAGCGCTGGAACCCCGCGGCGAACAACGACAGCTTGGGCGTGGCCACGTCCAAGCCGAACTCCGGACGAAGGCCCTCGCCGCCGAAGCGGCCCGCGCGCACGTAGCCGCCCACGCCCGAGTCGCCTTGCGCCAGCCGCGTGCCGTCCGCCAGCACCCGCTCCGGGGGGCCGCCCTCCGTGCGTGAGGCCACCAGCATTCCGTACACGCCCCACGTGCTGTCCGCCGTCTTCAGGTCGAAGTCGAGCGCGCCAGCCAGCCCACCCCGGGCCCGGCACGCGGCCTTCCGCTGGGCGCCTTCCTGCTCCGCGTCCTCCGGGGTGCAGGTGCCCGACAGCGGGTTGGCCATCGTCACCGCGCCTCCCACACGCGAGCCTTCGCCCACCTTTCCTCGCGCCACCGCCACGAGGTAGTGCGTCGTCGCGGAGGGGGTGTCCGGGAGCTGCACGCCCGGGCCCACGTGCATGGGCCGCCGCCAGTCCAGATGCAGCCCCCGGTCCGGTTGTTCCTCGTCGCGCGCCTGCCAGGGGCCGGTGACGAGCGCGTCCAGGACGCCCACCTGCACGCCGCCCACCGCGCCCGTCACCTTCGCCGCGCCCAGGATGGGCGTGTCCAGGCCGATGCGCCGCGAGTAGAACAGCGCCAGGGGCGCGTCACCCACGTTCATGCCCACCGGCTGGAACAGCTCCATGCCCTGGGTGAAGAAGGGCCGGCGCTCGGGGTAGTACGCCTCGAAGGTGCTGAGGTTGAGCAGCATCTCGTCCGACTCCACCTCACCGAAGTCGGGGTTGAAGGTGGCCGCCAGCGCCAGGCTGCTGCTCAGCGTCGCGCGCACGTCCAGCCCCACGTCCAGCGACGGGCTCAGGAGCCGTGGCGAGGGGCGCGCCCCGCTGGAGTACTGCGGGTGCATCAGCCCGCGCCCCGCGAGGTACGGCATCAGCTCCCAGCGGCCGCGGGGACGCACGTCCTCGAGTCCCGTCAGGTGGCCCAGCCGCGACACATTGGTGTTGTGCGTGCGCGGGTTCTCCACCGACTCCAGCTCCTCGTTCTTGCGCGCGATGTCCCGCCGCACGGAGAAGCCCCACGTCTGCACGGGGGCCTCCGGGAAGCGCAGCAGCGACAGGGGGATGGCGTACTCGGCCACCCAGCCGTCCTCCACGCTGCCCGCGACACCGTTCCAGATGCCGCTCCAGTCCGCCGTGTAGTAGCGGTCATCGTAGAACAGCCCGTCGCTCTGCACTCCTCCCGCGGTGAGGGCGAAGGCGTACGCCGTGCGGTGGTCATGCGCGGAGTCAATGAGCACCTGCACCGCGTCCGAGAACGGCGCACTGTCACGCCGCCCCAGTCGCCGGTCGATGAGCGCCGGCTGAGAGTCGCGCGCCACCACGCCGACATACAGGGTGTCCTCGTCGTAGAGGATGCGCAGCTCCGTCTTCTCCGACGGCACGCGCCCCGCTTGGGGGTAGCGCTCCACGAAGGCGTCGAACACCGGCGCGTTCGCCCAGGCGGCTTCGTCCAGCTTCCCATCCACCTGGATGGGCCCCACGGCCCTGACCGCGCGGAGGAGCTGCTGCCCCTCCGGACCCTCCACCGCCGCGCCCGCCGCGAGACTCCACAGCGACAACCCCAGCGCGATGGTCCCTTTGACGCCCAATGACATGACATCTCCCTGGCGCCTCGCGCAGCGAGGACGCCGGGCTCCCTCGAAGAGAACGTGCGTGAAAGGATGGATTTCCCGAATGGCCCTGAAGCGCTACTTGCCGCCCGTTCCGCCGTCCTTGCGGTGTGACATGGAACGCATGAACGTCCCGTCGATTTCATGGATGCGCAGGCGGATCAGCTCATCCGGGGTGATTTCAGTGTAGCCCGCCTCGCGCATTTGTTTCACGAACTCGGGCGTCACCTTGTGGATGCGGAAGGCCACCAGCTGGTCATGCGTGAGTTTCGGGAATCCCAGTGCTCGCATCTCCTTCACGAAGGTCGAGGTGACTTCGTGGATGCGCAGGGTGACGAAGTCGTCCTCGCCCAGGTCCTTGAAGCCCAGCTCGCGCATCTCCTTGACGAAGGCGGTGGAGACGCCGTGGATGCGCAGGGCGACGAGCTTGTCTGCCTTGAGGCTCTTGAAGCCCAGGCCGCGCATCTCCCTGGCGAACTCCGTGGAGATGCCGTGGATGCGGAAGGCGACGAGCTGGTCGGCGTCCGCGTCGGTGTAGCCCATGGCGCGCACCTCGCGGATGTACTCGGGGGTGACGCCGTGGATGGACATGGCGAGCAGGTCCTTCCACGCGAGCTTCGGGAAGCCGGCGTCGGCGAGCTCCTTCACGCGCCGCGGGCTGATGCCGTGGATGCGGCCCTGGACGAGCTCGTCCAGGGACAGCTTCGGGTAGCCGAGCCGCGCCAGCTCGCCGACGAACTCGCGCGTCACGTTGAAGATGCCCACCATGAGCAGCTTCTCCAGCGGGATGTCCTTGTGGCCGAGGGCCGCCAGGTCCTTCACCTGCTGGGTGGTGACGTTGGTGGTGGCGAGCTGGAACTGCTGGAGGGCGGTGAGCTTCGGGTAGCCGAGCGCGGCCATGGACTTCGCGTAGGCCTCGCTGGGGGTGAAGCGGTAGTGGCCCGCGCCCGCGCCGTCCTGGAGGGTGCCGGTGAAGGTAAGCGTGCCTGCCTCGCGGGACAGGGTGAAGGTGGCGGCGCCGTCCCCGGCGGGCAGGCCCTGGAAGGAGGCGCGGGGCTCGGTGAAGCCCATCTGGCCCCTGTCGCGCTCGTCGCCTTGATGGGGCTGGACGAGCTGGAGGTGGATCTTGTCGGGCGAGAGCTCCTCGGGCGAGGACGTCCAGGCGCCGCGCAGCTCGCTGGCGGCGGAGGCGGTGGCCACGAGCAACAGGGCCAGCAGGGACAAGGAGGACGACGGGCGGCGCATGGGGAGGCTCCTTCGGGCAGAGCCCTCCCGTCCGGCGCGCGTCGGGTGGACGCGTCCGCGAGGGAAGGGAGGATGGGATGGGAAGAAGGGGCCACGGGGTGGGGGCGCGGGCGGATGCCCCCCAAGACTCACCGTGGCGATGACAACGGCGTGCTGCCTACTTCGAGTCGCGCAGCCGCCGGATGAAGTCGGCGTCCACGCCGCCGGAGCGCAGGCGCACCAGCTCATCGACGGAGAGGTCCTTGAGGCCCGCGTCGTTCAGCTCGCGCAGGAACCGTGGCTGGATGCCCAGGGCGCGAAGCTCGGTGAGCTCCTCCGGGTCCGTCGTCTTCACTCCGGCCGAGCGCATCTGACCCAGCCACTCCGGCGTGACACCCGTGGCGCGCAGCTGCGTCAGGTCATCCACGTCGAGCTTCGACACCCCGTGCCTCGCGAGCGCCGCGATGTAGTCGGGGTTCACGCCCACCGCGCGCAGCTCGGAGAGCTCCTCCAGCGACATGCCCGAGTAGCCGGCGGCCTTGAGGCCCTGGACGTAGGCCGCGTCCACGCCGAGGGCGCGAGCTTGGATGATCTCCTCCGGGTCGTTCGTCTCGAAGCCCGCGCTCTGGAGGGCCGCGAGGTAGTCCGGGGTGACGCCCATGTGGCGCAGCTTCACCAGCGTGCCCGCGTCCAGCTTCTCGCCGAAGCGCTCGTTCATCTCCTTCGTGAACGCGGGGGTGACGCCGGCGTGGCTCATCTTCACCAGGTTTCCGACGGTGGGCTCGTAGCCCATCGACTCCATCTCCTTCACGCGCTCGGGTGTGACCCCCGCGACCTTCAGCGCCACGAGCTGGTCGACGGAGAGCGCCTGTCCGGCACCCACGCTGGTGCGCTCATCGGGGTCGTCCGCGTCGTCCGCGTCGTCCTCGTCCGGAGTGACGGGCTTCGGCGCGGCGACCGGCGCCGCGGCGGCGACGACCTGGGGGAGGGGGACCGCGAAGGCGGCCTTCGTGACAGGCGTCGCGGCGGCGGCGACCTGGGGGAGGGGGACCGCGAAGGCGGCCTTCGTGGTCGCGGAGACGAGGGCCGGGCGCTTCGGGGCCACGGTGAGGGCGAAGGCGACCTTCGGAGCCACGGCGACATCGAGGTCCACCTTGGGGCCCACGGCGAGCGCAGGGGGCGCTCCCGGGGCCGCGATGGTCGTGCTCGGCGGCGCGAGGGCGGCAGGTGAGGCGGGTGCGTTCGGCGCGACGGCCGTGGACTGCCGCAGCACGAGCGACGTGAGCGGCGCGGCCACCGCGAGGCTGCTGACCAGCGTCAGCACCGACGCCCCGGCGGCCCAGCGCGAGGAACAGTGCGTGGCGGGCGTGGTGATGATTCGACGCACGCGGTCCGGAAGCGAGCCGCCCAGCGCGGACATGGCGGGGCTCGGCGCCTCGGGCAGCACCCGCAGCGACTCCAGCGCGGTGAGGGCGCGGGCGTAGGAGACGGAGTTGCCGCTGGCGCTCACGGCGACATCGTCACAGCAGTTCTCGCGCTCCTCGCGGATGACGCCCGACACCCACCGGATGGCCGGATGGTAGAAGAAGAGCGTCTCCACCAGCACCTGCACCAGGTTCACCGCGAAGTCATGCCGGCGGATGTGCGCCAGCTCGTGCGCCAGCACCATCTCCAACTGCCGGGCGGGAAGCCCCGAGAGCGCGGACACCGGCAACAGCACCACCGGGGACAGGAAGCCCACCGCCGAGGGCACATCGACCTCCGTCGACTGGAGCAGCCGCACCGCGCGCGTCAGGCCCAGACGTTCAGAGAGCATGTCCAACCGCGCCTGCCACTCCGCGGGCGCCGCGACGGCACGCCGCGTGAGCTGACGCAGCCGCACCCACTCCGCTGTCAGGCGCCCGGAGCTCAGCCCCACGCCCGCGACCCAGAGGAACACCAGCCACCGCAGGTTCTCCGCCAGCGCCGTGCGCGCTCGCGCCACCCCCCAACCCGTCAGCTCCGTCCCGCGCTGCTCGAGCGTGGCGCCCCGGGCGCCCTCATGGCCCGCCCGTCGACCCATCGTCTCCATCGGGGCCGCGCGCGAGCCTCCGTCCTGGCGCGCCCCCCGTCGGGTCGCCAGGGATGGCGCCGTGGCTTCACCGCTCGACTTCGCGCCGCCAGTCCACTCGGAGCCAGCCCCGCGAGAGAGCCTTCGCTCCATGCGCGCCTCCGAGGCCTGTCGCCACCCCGTGACAGCCGGCAGCACGACGGCCAGCAGCAGCGCGCCACACGCCAGCGCATAGCGCGCGTTGGCTGCGCGGCGACCCACCGTCATCAGCGCCACCGCGAGCGCCGCCGCCACCAGCGTGCCCTGCCAGAGCGAGTGCAGCAGCGCCCAACCCAATGACTCCATCAGCAGGCCGCTCATTCGTCAGCTCCGTCCAAGGTATCGAGCAGCTTGCGCAGCTCCAACAGCTCCTCGGCGCTCGTCTTGCGCGAGGAGAGCGCCTGCATGGCCAGCCGCGCCGGAGAGCCACCGAAGGCGCGCTCCACGAGGTCCGTCACGAGCTGCCGCTGTGTGCGCTGCTCCGTCGCATGGGCCCGGTACACGTGCGCGCGCTGGGACTCGTCCCGCGCCACCAGTCCCTTGTCCGTCATGATTTGCATCAGCTTCAGCACCGTCGTGTAGCCCGTGCCCTCCGCCGACTCTCGCCGGGAGAGCGCCTCGTGGACTTCGCGCACCGTGCTGTCTCCGCGCTCCCAGAGCACCCGCAGGATGGCCAGCTCGCCATCCGTGGGGCGCGGCAGCTTCGACTCGCTCATGATTGCCTCGCCTGGACTCTCCACGCACGCATCATACGAATGGGTTCGTAGATGTCAACGAAGGCCTTCGTAGATGCTCCACGTGGGACGCCGGACTTCGTGGCCAAGGCGGCGATGGCTTCGCTCAGGGTCCGCTGCGCGAGTGGGTTGAGGCGCGGTGGCCTCCCCGCAGTCCTTCGGGGGACTGGCGATCGTCTGAAGACGACCAGGAAGACGCCACCGGGTTTTCCACCTGCCCTTCCGCAGGGCGGGCTTGGCTCAGGGGGACCGCCTCCAACAGCAGGTGTGCATGCGCGGCGAGCGTGAGGGTGAGCGTGTCGCCGTCCACCACCACGAGCGCGGGCTCCGCCCCGTCGCGCTCCACCGCCAGCACGTCGCGCAGGCCGAAGGGCCGGCCCAGGCGCCCGGCTCCGAGGGCGCCGCGCAGCTCCGCCCCTGACAGGGTCACCGTCTGCTCCGCGCCCGTGAGGTTGCAGAGCGCCCAGAGAGGAGTGTCCTGCCCCTCGCGGTCCACCTTGAGGGTGGAGAGCACGGCCGCGCCCGTGTGGCCCACCCGCGCCACGTCCCCGCGGCGCAAGCTGGCGCGCGTCTCCCACATCCGGTTGAGTGCACGCGTGGTGCGCAGCGGCAGGTAGCCCGCCTCGCGCGCGGCGGCCAGCTGGCCCGCGTACACGCTGCCGCGCCCGATGTCGCGCCGGTCCAGCGCCGCCGAGCCGTCCCCAGTGGGAAAGCCGAGCGCGGTGAGGATGGGCAGGCGGCGGGCATGCTCCTCGGCCATGTACCGCGGCTGGTTCACCGCGCCGACCTCGTCCCCGTAGTAGGTGACGGGCACGCCGCGCGGGGGCAGGGCGTTGAGGAAGAAGGCCTTGGCGATCTGCCGCGGGTCGCGCTGGAGGAAGTCCGCCATGCGGCCGCCCACCCCGCGTCCGGCGAACACCTGGGCGCCGCGGGAGAGGAGCACGGCCTCCACGCGCTCGCGCACGCCGACCGGCATCAGGTCCGTCCGCAGCTCGTCGTGGTGGCGGCCCATGTTGAACCAGAAGGTGTCCGCCCCGTGGGCGTCCATGTGCTCGGAGAAGCGCCAGAAGAGGCCCGCGTCCCCGTCGAGCAGCAGTGCCCAAAGGGTGGAGTTCCACTCGAAGCCGTACATGGCGTCGCCCTCGGTGTGGCAGGGCTCTCCGAGCAGGGTTGCCTTGCGGCCGAAGTAGCCCGTCGCCTCCTGCAGGCCCTCGCCCACCTCGGGCACGATGATGCCCTTGCCCACCACCACGTGGCGGACAAAGGACTTGAAGAGCTCCTGCAAGGCGTGGGTGCCCGCGAGGTTCTCGAAGTCCGTGCCCTCCTTCTTGAACCAGTGCGGGGCCGCGTCCATGCGCTTGCCCACCACGCCGAAGGACAGCTCCCAGCCGAGGATGGCGAAGAGCTCGCCGAGCACCTCGGGGTTGCGCAGGTTGAGGTCCACCTGGAACGGATAGAAGGAGTGGAAGACGTGGTGCTTCTTCCCGTTCACCTCGACATCGATGAGGTTGCGCTTGCTCGCGTGGGGGAAGATGGCCCAGGGGCGCGACACGGTGCCCGAGGCGCTCTGCAGCAGCACGCGCAGCTTGCCCTTGCGGTCCGTCTCGTTGCCTACGCACTCCACGGCGTCCATGGGGAGGAACCACGAAAGCTTCCGCTCGTCGCCGGCGAGCAGCGCCTGGAACCAGGGGTGGCGCACGGAGATGTGGTCGGGGATGAAGTCGGTGATGACGCGCATCCCCAGTCGCATCGCCTCGTCCATCAGCGCGCGGAAGCCCTCCTCGCCGCCGAGGGCCGGGTCCACCGTGAAGTCCGACACGTCGTAGCCACCGTCCCCGCCGCCGTGGCTCCAGTGCGGGAGCATCTGGATGTTGCGGTACCCGAGCTCGAGCAGGGAGGGCAGCTGGTGCGCCAGATCGAAGAGCGTGCCGCGCGCCTGTCCCTCGGGCACGCCGAGCGAGTGCGGGTAGGTGTAGTAGATGGAGCTGTCGGTGAACCAGTTTGCAGGCAGCGAGGCGAAGTAGCCGCGCACCCGCTCGCTCTGGGCCGCGCGCGCCACGCGCACCTGCTCGTAGAAGCGCACCACGAGCTCCTCCGCACGGAAGGCGTTGATGACGCGCGCGCTCGCCAGGAGGTGCAGCACGTCCGCCTGGGTGGTGAGGGCTGTCAGGTCCGACCCGTCGTTCTTCGCGCTGTCGAGCGCTGCGTAGAGCGCGCGAAGCTCGCGCTTCCAGTCACGCCCCGCGCTGCCCGCGTCGAGCAGCCAGGATGCCTCCACGGAGCCCACTGGCAAGCCGCTGCCCGGCAGGTGCAGCGAGGCGTCCTCGGTGTCGAAAAGGGCATGGGCCACCTCATCGCGCGCGAGCGCCTCGTGCGGCGCGCCCACGCCGGCCTCCGGCTGGGGCTGGTCGGCGGCGGACAGGACATTCAGTGCATGCTCGGGCGCCTGCCCGGCGCTCGCGGTGTCGTCGGCGGACGTGGAGGAGAGGGCGAGGTCCTGGGCGGGCTTCGTGGGCTTCATGGGGTGTTTTCTCGGTCCTGTTGCTGAGGCGGCGTGGACGCCGCGGGCCGAACCGAGGACGCCTCGCGGATCATTTTCTTCCTCGGGAATTCCTCCGCCTCAGCCGCCGCGCTACAGGGCGACCGCGCCAGCGGAGGCCCGCATGCGTGGAGATGAGACGGCGCTTCTCGTAACCGTGCCGCCGCGCGCCCGGCGCCTGCTGCTGGCAGAGAGGGCCCCATGCGAATGCGGCTGAAGCAGGGGGGAGCAGGAGGCCGACGTCCAGCGGGAGCTGACGGTAGAAGAAGCGTGATTTGCCCAGCCACCGCGACTGTCGCGAGCCTGCGCCGCATTCAACGTCTCGAATTCCGCGGTGACACATGGCTCAAGTGAAGTGGCTGACCAGGGAACTGAACTTCACCACGACGTAGGTGGAGAGATTGAACAAGAGCCGATTGCGGAGCGCGCCAGCTTGGTTCTGCGCGGAGTGGAGGCGCACGGGGCCTACCGGTGTCCAGACGCGCGTGCCGCGACTCCGGCGCTCGGGATGACGGCGGCGGGCGCGCTGGTGCACCTGATGTCTCGTGTCACCCGCTACCCGTGAGGGTGCGTGACTCGGTGCTTCGCCGAAGGCTCTGGAGCACCATGCTTCATCACCCAGTCGAGCACTCGGCGTGCCCGCGTGGAGAGCTGCCTTCGTGAAGGATACACCGCGAAGAGCTCTCGCGGTTCCAGGGTGCGCCCCTTCACGGTGAGCGGAACGAGCGCCTGGCCATGCGGGTCGACCAGCTCCCTGGGCGCGCTGACGACGCCCAGTCCCTCCTGAGCTGCCGCCACTGCCACCCGTGGGTCGTTCACCGTGACGCGAACATCCGCTGGTCGGACCTCTTCCACTCCGCCGTCACGGCGGCGCAGGCGCCAAACCCCGCGAGGCAGCGTAAGCACCGCCGGCACCTTCTTGAGCGCCTCCCGGGTCAGCTGAGTCTGTCCCTTCAAGGTGTCTTGCACGAAGCGTGGGGAGGCCGCGAACACCGACTCGATGCTCCACAGCCGCCGCGCCACCAGCTCGGTGTCCCGGATGGGACCCACCCGGAAGGCGAGGTCGAACCCTTCTTCCACCAGGTCCACCACGGAGTTGGTGAGCGTCAACTCCACGGCCACTCGCGGATGCTGGGCCGCGAAGGAGAACAGCAGGGGGGCGATGCGCTGGGCTCCAGACGTCACGGGTGCCGTAATCCGCAGCCTGCCGGCGGGTTCTTCCTCTCGATCCACGGACTGGTCGAGCACCTCGCCAAGTTGGTCCAGCAGCGGCCCTGCTCGCTCCAGCAGCCGCGTCCCTTCCAGCGTCAACCCCACGCGCCGCGAGGTGCGTTGGAGGAGCCGAGTCCCCAGCGTCTCCTCCAGGAGCGCTATCCGGCGGCTGACCGTGCTGGTGGGAAGCCCCAGGCGCTTCGCGGCCTCCACGAAGCTCAGCTGCCGAGCCACGGCCACGAAGAGGCCCAGGTTTTCGCTGACCATCATTCCATTCATGGGATGGAGCCTTTCACATCATCCCATGGTTGCAACCCTGGCCACGCGGTAGTCATGGCGCATGACCCTTGAACAACAACATGTCGTGGTGGTGGGAGGATCCTCGGGTATCGGATTCGGAGTGGCCAAGGCCGCGCTGGAGCAAGGCGCGTCCGTGACGCTCGTGAGCCGTTCCCCCGAGAAGCTGGCTCAAGCCGCTGCCCGGCTCGAAAGACCGGGCCGCGTGCGGACCTCCTCGGCGGATGTCACGCAAGAGGACGCGGTGCGCCAGCTCTTCGAGGCGCTTCCGCCCGTGAACCACGTGGTCGTCACGGCGGTGGAGGCTCGCTACCTCGGAATCCGTGAGATGGATTTCGCCGCCGCGCGCCGCATCTTCGACTCCAAGCTCATGGCGGCGTTCCATGTCGCCAGGCATGCCCGGCTCCAGCCCGGCGGCTCACTCGTCTTCACCACGGGGATCGCCTCCGTCCGCCCCATGCAGAACGGTTCGGTCATCGCGGCGGTGAATGGTGCCATCGAGTCCGCGGTGCGCGCCTGGGCCTTGGAGCTCGCGCCGGTGCGCGTGAACGCCCTGTCGCCGGGTTGGATTGACACCCCCGTCTGGGACGCCATCGCGGGGGATGCCAAGGGCCAGATGTTCGAGCAGCACGCGCGTCGGCTCCCCGTGGGACGTATCGGCACGACCACCGACCTGGGCCATGCCGCGCTGTTCCTCATGGGCAATGGGTTCACCACCGGCGAGGTGCTGCGGGTGGATGGTGGCCACCCCCTGATCTGAGCACGGGCAGCCCGCACGCCCCGCGTGACGTGCATGAGGCTCGTCATCGCGTCCACGTCCAGGGTCGTGTCGTCGGCGTACAGCGGCGGCAGCGGGGCGACCGACACCTGGTTCAGCTTCGTCGTGCGGAGCCGCGGCAGGACGGAACGTGTGGGCTTGGGGCAACAACGGCGACGGTCAGCTTGGGGACGGGAGGCTCATCCCGCGGCGGAGTCTGGTGCGTGTACTGGTTCCGCGGTCAGCGGACGTCTCGATCTCCGCCGGCGACACCTGTCTCAAGTGAAGTGGCTGACCAGGGAGCCGAAGTTCACCACGAAATAGATCAGCGGGACGATGTTCCCCAGGATCAGGGTTGGAAGCAGCCAGGCCGCCGCGACGAGCACCGACCCCTCGTTGAGGTAGATGACGAAGTTGAACAAGAAGAGGCCCAGGTAGAGGTCAAGCGTCACCTGGCGGCCCCACTTCAACGCGAGAACCGTTTTGAGAGACTTCCAAAAGGATTCTGTCCGGCTTGCATGGATCGTGTAGCCAGAAAATAGAATCAAAAGCACAAGCGCAACCCAACGAATGCCTTCCATGCGCGCCTTGTACTCCGGAGGCTCATGGGTGACCAGAAGCGGAGTCCCACCCGCTGACATCCGGCCCAGGTCCCCTTCCTCCGCGCCTCCAGCTCGCCGAGCCCTCTTGGCGTGCGACGACGCGTCGTGGACATCGGCTCGCTCACGCACCAGGATTGGGTGCACCGCCACGAAAGCTGGGGCGCCAGTCCGCGCCGGGGCCGGCTGCGCTCGAGAGGGAGTGCCCACATGGGAGACCACATCACCAATGAACGGGTCCCGGGAGCCCCTTACGTCCATGCCAGCAACGGGCTGCTGGCCACGTTCTTCGACGTCCTGACGCTCGCGGCGACCGCGCACGCGCGGACGCCTTGGGAGCTGCGGTTGGCGCTCTGGCTGGCGGAGAGCGACCAGTCCGTCATGGGGCTGGGCATGGTGGGCTTCGATGTCTCAGAGCTCGGGTGGACGGCGGAGGACTTCGATGCGCAGAAACGATTCCTCCTGGAGATCCTCGACGCGGCATCGGCGCGAGAGGGCTGGGAGCGGCTTCCCTTCGCGCTGGATGCGGCCTCTCCGGTCGTTGCGCTGCTCGGCAAGGTGCGCGAGATGGTCGAGCAGTTCCCCCGCGAAGCCATCCCGACGTCCAACGCCAAGCCGTGGCGCTGGCCTGAAGGACCCCCGAACCACGGGCTCTGTGAGTTGCATCACGTCTACCTGCACGCCGCCGGTTGCATCCTCTGTAACGAGGTGCCACTGGACGTAGCGATGCCTCACCGTTCGAAGCCTCTGAAGGGTCTTGAGTAGCCCACAGGCCTTCCAGCCCGGACGCGCGGCCTCGCGCCTCCTCAGGCCCGGAATATTCTCGGACTTCATGCCTTCTCCTCACCCCATGCGCGCGTTCTCGCTGAAGTCGTCTTGGCGGTGTCTCTCGCTTTGTCTGTCGTTGGCCTTCCCGGCAGGTGCCCTGGCCCAGCACAAGCCAGGGGAGGTGATCATCGAGCGCAGCGCCGTCGAACTCGAGCCCGGTACCCGTGTGTCGTACGAGCTGGGGACCCTCTATGTGCCCGAGAACCGGCGGAAGCCGGAGAGCCGTCTCATCGGAGTGGGGTTCGCTCGCATCAAGGCGCCGCGCCCCACGGGGGCTCCGCCTGTGTTCTGGCTCCCGGGAGGTCCGGGCCTGAGCGTGCTCGGCTCGCTCATCGACGATGACGCGGCGGGCAAGGGCCGACTGCGCTCGTGGCTGACCTTCGGTGCCGTGGGAGACCTGGTCGTCCTGGAGCAGCGAGGGTTCACCCGGCGGGGAGAGATGCTCGAAGCCTCGAGTGACGCCATGCTCCTGGACCGCCCCGGCTCGGCGCAGGTGGAGGCCCAGGCCATGCGCTCATTGGCGCGGAGGGCCATCGCGGAGAACCCGGGGAAGGACCTGTCTGGCTACGACATCACCGAGCTTGCCGCCGACGTGGACGCCCTTCGGCGCGCGCTCGGCTACCAGAAGGTGAGCCTGTTCGGTGGCAGCTTCGGGTCGCAGTGGAGCCTCGCGGTGATGCGGCTCCATCCGGGAATCGTCGCCCGCGCGGTGCTGTCGGGCGTGGAGCCCTTGAACAATGGCTATGACATGCCCTCGGACGTCTTCGCGGCGCTCCAGCGCATCGCCTACGACGCCGACCGCGACCCAGGGCTTGAGCCTTATCGTCCCGCGGGCGGGCTGATGGAGGCCGTGCGCACCCTCCACCGCCGCTTCGCGACGGGGCCGGTGCGAGTCCAGGTCCGCGACGACGCGGGAGGGGGCCAGACCGTGGTCCTGGGCGCGGAGGACCTGCAGCTCGCCCTGAACTCACACACCCAGGAGGGGGAGCAATGGCCAGCCTTCATCCTCTCGCTCTATCACGGGCACTACGAGGGCTGGGCGCGCGAAGTCATCGCTGACCGCGCGGCCGGCAAGACGAAGCTGATTGGCCCGTTGATTGACAGCAGCCTGGGAGTCACGGCCGAGCGTGAGCACCTGTTGCGGACCGACCCGGCCACCGAGCTGCTCGGGACCTGGAACTTCGAGGCGAACATCGCGTCGGCGCCGGACTGGCCCACCCGGGACGTGGGCGATGCGCTAAGGAAGCCTCTGCCGAGCGCGATACCGGTCGTGTTCGTGCACGGGGATTGGGATACCTCGACGCCCATCGAGAACACCCTCGGCCTGCTGCCGTACTTCCCGAACGGCCACGCCATCCTGGTCCATCGCGCCGGCCATGACGGCGCGTTCTATCTGCTCCGAGGCGAGCCCGCGGCGAAGGAGGCGGTCTACGAGTTCCTCAAGACGGGCAAGACGGCGGGGCTTCCCCACGAGGTGACATTGCCGGTGCCCCGCTTCGCCCTGCCTTCCTTCACGGCCCCCGCGGCCGGTGAGACATCCAGCGCGGGGGCCCCCTCACCCTGACCTGCCGCCTTGGCGGGTCAGTCCTTCGTCACCTGGGCTTCACTCAGCACCATGGACCAGTTGTCCATGAAGTCCACCTGCTGCGCGCCCTGGCCCCGTGGCTTGTAGGTCAGCGACGTCTTCGTGTTCAGGTGGCTGGTCATGTAGATGAGCCGCTGCACCGCGGGCCCTGACTGCGTGGGCCGCCCCTGGTCATCCAGCAGCGAGTCCCGGAAGCGCGCGTTCAGATAGTGCGGTGGGATGGTCTGGTAGTTCATCCGCACCCGGATGCTCTTCCACCCGCTCACCGCGGACAGCGGCACCTGGTAGGTGACGTGGTCCATGCCCGTCGCTGGCGACGTGGTGAAGTCCGGGTCGCTCGACACGCTCGTGTCATTCTTCCCCAGCACGTAGCTGTACGGCGCGGTGAGGCGCGCGAGCTGCTGGAGGTTCAGGCCGAGCAGCATCTCCTCCGGCTTGCGCTTGTCGGGGGCGATCCACCCCTGGGGCAGCAGGCGGTTGTCCTTCACGTCCCGGAACTGCTGGAGCTCCAGGCTGGTGAGGTGGTTGTAGTCGTCCACCGCGCGCAGTTCGTAGATCTGCACCTGGTCCTGCTGGGTGATGACCTGGCGGTTCGGCTGGATCTTGGACGGGTCGGTGGTGAACTCGCTGGCCAGCAGCGCGCTGTCATCCGGCTTGCAGACGCCGTTGCAGATGACGCCCAGCGCGTTGGGCTGCCCGGAGGCCCACAGCACCCTGTCGGCGGCGTCCCGCACCTCGAACTGGAGGAACGCCCGGCGGAAGCCCGCGCCGCTGGGGAACTTGTGGCCCACGTTGCTGGTGACGGTGACGGGCACGTTGAGCATGCCGCCGCTCTGCGTGGGCATGGCCACGGACACGAGGACCGCGGGCTGCTCGGGGTCGAATGCCCCCTGCGCGGTGTTCACCGCCAGGTCCAGGATGGACTGCTCGGCGTTGAGCAGGTTCTTCGCGAAGGTGTAGTCGCGCTTGCCGTCCACCAGCGGCGCCACCGAGCCGTCCGGGAACTTCAGCGCCAGGAACACGTCGTCCACGCTCATCGCGCGGCCCGGCTGGAAGGCCAGGCGCAGGGCGCTCGTCCCGGCGGGAATCGCGGTGGGGGTGGCCGCCTGGACGGCAATCCAGCGCTGCTGGCTGGCCGGCATGGGGAGGGAACCCGCCGTGGCCGCCCATGTCCCCTGGGAGCCCTTCTGCTGCAGCGCCAGCGTGCCGCAGGGCACGACGCCGTCGCAGTAGACCGTGGCGCCCCACAGGACCGTCGCCGCGCCCGCGGCCTTGTCGATGAGCGCCTGGTACGCGGACACGTCGACGGTGAGCGAAGCGCCGCCGCCCAGCTGGAAGAACTGCGCGCCATGGCTGGGCTGGATGGTCTGCTTGGACAACCCCTGGAGCTGCGCCACCACCGTGACGGACGTGCCGGGGTCCGGCACCCAGCCGTCGACCGTCAGGTCCGCCTTGGGGCCGTCCTCCGCGCCCGGGTTGGTGACGAGGTTGGGCGTGCGCGCGAGGATCTCCGGGCTCTGGAGGAACGGCGGCACGCGCGAGTCCGGCCGCGCATAGAAGTCCAGGCCCAGCACGTCCGGGAACTGCTGGAACATCTCGTGGACGAACAGGTTGATGCCCAGCAGCGTGTGGCGGTTGTACTGGCGGGGCGGCAAGGTCTGGTTGTCGCGATAGAAGGCCGCCAGGGCGCTGTTCTGCTGCGCCACCTTCACGGGGCCGTCATAGGGCGAGTCGGGCGAGGTGATCTGCATGTGGCACGTCATGCAGGTGGACGTGGACTGGGCGTAGCCGCTGTTGAGCCATTCGAAGTAGGTGGTCTGCTCATAGGCCAGCTCCACGCAGGGGTCGGTCAGGAAGTCGGCGCTGGGGCTGAAGGTCGTCTGGCCCTTGGGGCAGCTCGTGGGCCGCACATAGGCGCCGTGGCCCTCCGCCTCCGCGATGGGCATCGACGCGCGGTAGTTCGTGGGCACCTTGGGCAGGACGACGGTGTGGCAGGCGCCGCAGACCATGGAGTCGCGCAGGTAGCTGTGTCCCCCCACCGTGGCGGCCGTCTCCAGGCTGAGGCCCGCGGCGGCCATGGGCTGCTTGTTCAGCTTCGTGTCCGGACCCACGATGGCGCCCGGGCGCAGGTTCATGGACGACGTGAAGGGGAAGGGGGGCGGCAGGACGTCGTCCCCCGGCTCCGTGAGGCGGGCCGACACGTTGTCGCCGAAGATCGTCTGGCGGGTGGCGCCGTAGAAGGCCGTGTAGTCCGTGCCGTTCCAGGGCTGCCCGCTGTCGGGCGCCAGGGAGTGACACGCGCTGCACGACACCCCGTCGCGCCCCAGGGCGCCCAACACCGCGCGCTCGGGGTCCTGCTGGGAGTTGTCCGGCGTGGAGTAGAGCAGGTCGTGCGTGAAGAGCCGGTGGGCGCTCTGCGCCTGGCGCTGGGCCAGCGGCGAATGGCAGCGCAGGCAGAGGTTGTCCACCGTGTCGGGCTGATGGGGCGACAGCTTCCGCGTCGTCTCCACCTGCGCGAGGAAGATGGGATCGCGGCCGGCCAGGGCCTTCACGGACGCGCTCCAGTCGCCGAAGGGCGACCAGTTGGCGGCGAGCGGCGGGGGCGCGGTGGGGTCCAGGTAGGACGGCGGGGTCTTGTCGCTCCAGCGCCGGTCCACGCCGGGCATCTGCCAGAAGGCCATGGTGGGCAGGGCCTTGTAGGTGGAGGGGGAGCCCGCGGGCGGGGTGAGGTCGCTGTTGGCCAGCCAGTCCGTGTCATGGCAGGACTGACACACCAGCGAGGAGTTGAACTTCTGACTCCCCAGGTTCAAGCCGTTGTGCGCGATGTCCAGGGTCCTGTTGGGCAAAGCCTTGAGCCCGCCCTTGGTCAGCGACGGGAAGCTCACGCCGCCCTGCCTGGCGTAGAAGGCCAGGAACCGCTGTGCCTGCGCGTCGTTCTCGTCCAGCGGCTGGGTCAGCGTGTCGCCGTGGGGAAAGACGGGGTAGGGCGGCGGCACGGTCCCCGGGGTGGGCGCCGAGGTGACCTGCACCTGTGCGCCGGAGCCCGTGGCCTCGCTCGTGGGCGGCGGCGAGGGGACTCCCGAGGTTGCTCGGTACCCGACCAGCGCCACCGCGGCGGTCAGGGCGCTCACGCCTCCCAGCGTGAGCAGGAGATTTCGACGTCGTGTCTGCATGGATCCATCCCGGTTGGGGTGAAGGAGGGGCGGCCGTCACGCGGCCAGGGCGGCGGAGGCCAGGGACTCGCGCCGGTTGCGCCAGAAGGGGGCGTCGGGCCACCGCCGCTCCTCGCGGTAGTAGTGGTCCCGCGTCCGCAGGTGCTCCACGAAGCCCCGCCGCACCTGGGCCTCGTAGGCCGCGAGCGCGTTCGGGCGGCCGCGCAGGTGCTGATCCAGGGCCTCGGCCGCCGGCAGCGCGGCGTCGAGCGCCTTCGTGATGCCCTGGGAGGACAGCGGATCATACGTGCACGCCGCGTCCCCCACCGCCAGCCAGTGCGCCGCATGGACAGGGGTCAGGACTCCCACGGGGGCGGGCACCGCCCGTGGCGGTTCGCCGGTGAACTCACACGCCTCCAGCCGCTCGCGGGTGGCGGTGGTGCGCGCCAGCAATGACAGCCAGGGGGCCGGGTCGCGCGGGCGCACGCCGCGCAGCGACTCCCCGTCCCCCACCAGCGCGACGACGACGTGCCCGCCGGGCAGCAGCGCGGAGTACCACCACCCCTCCGGGCACGCCTCCACCAGCGCCTGTGTGCTGAAGGCCGCGCCGGCCCTCAGGTGGAAGTCTCCGTACAGGGCGAAGCAGCGGTCCACCACCCGTCGCCGCGCGCCCTGGGCCGTGGCGAAGGCCGCCTTCCAGCCCGTCGCGTCCACGACGAAGCGCGCCTCCAGCGTGGAGGGGCCCTCCACCGGGTGGGACAGGTGCAGCCGGTAGCCCCACGCGCCCAAGGCCTCGCATCCCGACAGGCTGGTGCCGGTGCGCACGCCGCCGCCGCGCTCCGCGACCTGGGCGCGCAGGCCCGCGTCGAAGCGGGCGCGGTCCAGGTGCCAGGCGGGCCCCAGGGGCGACATCAGCGTGTCGTGGTAGCCCACGGTGGCGGAGCCCCAGCAGGACGCCGTGCCGCGTGAGGGCAGGTGTCCGTCCCGGACGAAGGACTCCCACGCCCCCAGCTTCACCAGGGGCCGCCTCGCGTGCGGAGGCAGGGTCTCCCCCACGCGAGCCGTGTCGTGGGCCGCGCGCTCCACCAGCGTGACGGACAGCGGCGTCCGGGCACACAGGGCGAGCGCCAGTCCCGCGCCAGCCGGCCCTCCCCCGAGGACGGCGACGTCGCAGTGGGCGCCGCTCACGACATTCCACCGTCCGGCAGCTTGCGCTCCACCTCGATGAACAGCGGCGCGGGATCCGCCGCGCTGGAGGGGCCCTGGTCCGCGGGCTGCGCGTTCGCTCGCGCGAGGATGAAGCCCAGGCCCTTCCACTTGGCCACCATCTCCTCGTCCTTGTCGAAGTTGATGTCGGACGGGCGCGTCCAGTAGCCCTGCTGCCATTCGCCGCCGCGGTCCAGGTAGTTGACCTCGTAGGGCCGCTGCGAGGGCCACCACCAGAGGGACGTGCTCTGCACGACCTGGTTGGAGCACTCGTTGAAGTCCGCCTGCCAGGGCAGCGCCATGTACTTGGTGGCGTCTCCCGGCTCCAGGCCCTGGCCATCATGGGGGTTGGTGTTCCATCGCAGGCCGGGGCCCGTCACCTCGCGGTGCTTGAAGCGGAACGGCTCCATGAAGAAGTTCGCGTCGCGGGCGATCCAGGTCATCTCGATGCCCGGGCAGAAGGGCCCGCCCACGCAGTTCTCCAACACCCCCCGGTCCAGCAGCTGGCCCGGGGTCGGCGTGGCGGTGCTCGGGGTGTTGTCGAAGTGGCCCTTGCTGAACTGGCTGAGGAAGAAGTACTGCGTCCGCGTGAGGGTGAGGAAGTTCCGCGGGGTGGCGTCCGTGATGGGGTTGTCGCCCGCCATCTTCGGCATGCGGCCCGGGTAGTCATTGAAGGACTGGGGGTCGCGCACGTACTTCATGAAGTTGTGGTTGCTCGCGTCCGGGCTCGGCAGGGCGCCATGCGCGTCGATGCCTTGATCGTTGATGCGCGCGACCCAGCGGTAGTCGGACGGACGCTGGAGGATGGGCAGGATGTCCGCCTGGAAGTTCGGCTTGTAGGCGTCGTTGAACGTGCCGCCCTTGCACAGCTCCGGCTCCAGGTCGCGCTGGGTGACGAAGGTGTCGTAGAGCGTGTCGTACAGCGTGATCATGTTGAGCAGCTGCGGCGCATAGGCCGGAGGCGCCACCACCATCCACGCCGGGAACTCCACGTTCACCCGCGTGCCCCCCGTCAGGATGACCGTCGCGGTGACGGGCCCGTCGGAGACGTCGTCCCACCAGAAGTTGTTGTTCGCGTAGGTGTCCAGCCGCGGCTGCATGTAGGCCAGCGCCTGCATGGAATCGGCGGTCTGCTGGATGTCCGCGGGGCTGTTGGACGTGTCCTTGGCCAGCTCCGCCACCATGGCCGCCCGGAGCGCGGCCTGGGTCGGGTAGCACTGGTCCGCCATGGGCCGCAGCTCGTTGATGCGCTTGCGCTGCGGGTCGGTGAGCGTCGCGTCGTTCTTCAGGGTGCCGTCAATCAACCCCGTGGACAGGTCCCACACCGACGTCGTGCCGGAGCGGCCGTGGCCTCCCAGCGTGTAGAGGTAGCCCTGGTCGTCCGCGATGGCGCTCCCCAGCGTGGTGATGTCGTTGTTGTCCGGGAGGAGGCCCGGCGCGGGGAAGGTCTGGGGATAGCCCTTGCCCTGGGGATCGCTCGGGGCGAAGTCCGCGTGCAGCGGGTGCTGGTTGCTGCCCCGGCACGCCACGGTGCGCGGCCCGGGGTCGATGATGAGCGCCTTGCGCCCGGCCTCATCCTTCGTGCGTGGATTGCGCAGCGGGTGCGCGGCGTCGTAGGTGCCGTCCGCGCCCTGCTGCTGCTGGAATTCGTACCAGGCCGCCTTCTTGTTCGCGACGTGGACCGTCCACTCGATGTCCACCACGCCATCCACGCCCGGCTGGACCCGCTTGCCCGGCGCGGTGGGGTTGCTGGGGTCGAAGGTGTGGATCTGGAACCGGGCCGCCTGCCGGCGGATGCCGCCCTGGGCGTCCCGGAAGCGGGTCACGTTCCCGCCCGTTCGCTCCTGCGGCAGGCCCTTCGCCGTCTCGGGCCCCAGGTAGTAGTCGTCGCTGTCCCCGACACGGGCCACCCCGACCGCCGGGTGGATCTTGTAGCTCGTCCCCATTGCAGCGCTCCTCCGGTATTGGTTGGGAGTCCTGCAATTCAGGTGCCTTTCGGGGGAGGACAGGGATTGAGGAAGTCCGCGAGCTTGAGCGGCGCTCGCTCCATCCCTGACACGTCTGGCTTTGGGCTGACATGTCAGGGGGCTTGGCCTGACGTGTCAGCCTTTGGGGCGCGGCCTGCTAGCGCGTCGCGATGAAGAAGAGCCGGGGGAAGGGCAACAGCACGGTGCCGTCAGGCAGGGCGGGGTGGGCCCGGGCGACCTCGGTCTGGTAGCGGGCGAGGAAGGCCGTCTTCTCCTCGGCGTCGAGCGGTTCGAGGAAGGGCCGGAGCCCGGAGCCCTTGAACCACTCCACCACCGCGGCGGCGCCTCCCTCCAGCGGGTGGAAGTAGGTCGTGCGCCAGACGTCCACCGTGGCGCCGGCCTCGCGCAACGTCTGGAAATACCTGTCGGCGCCCAGCCGCGCCGTTCGCGCGGCCGAGGCATTGGAAAGCCTGTCCGCCCAGGGGCCCGCGCTGGCGGTCTCCCGCATCAGCCGGTGCGCTGGCTCCTCCAGGTTGTCGGGCATCTGCACGGCGAGGCTTCCTCCCGCCGCCAGCTTGCCGAGGAGCGCTGGCAGCAGGGTGGAGTGGTCTGGGACCCATTGAAGCACCGCGTTGGCCAGGATGACGTCGTAGGGGCCGGGGTCTGGCCAGGTGGCGATATCGCCGACGTCGAACCGGACGTCCGGCAGGCGCTTGCGCGCCGCCGCGATCATGTCCGTGGAGCTGTCCATGCCCGTGATGGCGGCCTGGGGGAAGCGGGCGCGAAGCAGCTCCGTGGAGTTGCCGGGGCCGCAGCCGATGTCCGCCGCGCGCTCCACGTTCGCCGTGGGAATTCGCGCGAGCAGGTCGCGGATGGGGCGGTTGCGCTCCTCTTCGAATCGGGTGTACTGCGCCGCGGACCAGTCCATGGGCTCTCCTTGGGGGCGATTCTACCGCACCCGGCCCAGGTCCCTCCGGGACCGCGGAGGCAGGGCGCCCCCCTCGCTGGCGGGAGAGAGGCTTTCTTCGCGTAGAGTGCGTGCGTCGTCCGCCCCTCCGATGCAAGGAGCCCCCGTGATTCTCTTGAAAGCCTCGCTCATCCTGGCCCTGGCCTCGGCTGCTCCCGCGAGCAATGCCAACTGCGCCACCACCAACATCGAGACCGCGCTCCGCCACGTGTTCGAGCGCTACAAGGAAGGGGGCGTGCTGGAGCTGCGGCGGGAGTCCGGTGACCCCATCACCCCGCAGTTCATCTCCGAGTCCCTGAAGATTCGCGACGTGCCGAATGGCTATGCGACCCTGGAGAGCTCCGAGTTCTTCGAGACCTACGAGGCCGCCTTGTTCAAGAACCCGACGGGCTACCACCTGGTGGTGGTGGGTTCAGGCGCGTCCGTGGACCACATCGCTGTCTTCAAGTGTGATGCGGAGGGCCTGCGGGCCGACAACATGGCCTTGCCGCTCGGCCTCGAGGAGGCCGTCCAGCTCTACCGGGATGCGGGCCTCATCGCCCCGAAGGGCAAGAAGGGCCTGACGGAGAAGACCGTCAGGGATTGGGCGGGGTCCGTCCTGGCCCTGCAACTGCCGCGCAAGGGCCGGGTCATCACCATCACGGCCAGCGTCGAGGAGCCGGAGAGCGTCTACGGGAAGAAGCTGGGGACGATTGAGTACGTCGACTCCAAGTTCGTCGTCCACTCGCTCGCCAAGGCGAAGGCTCGCTGAGGGCGCGAGCCTCCCGTGCGTCGCCGTGCCCCTGACGGGCTCAGGGGCAGCCGGAGCTGACCTCGAGCGCGTCGTAGGCCATCCACCCGTTGCGGCGGGTGCTGGTGGCGGCGATGACGTAGCCGTAGATGAACTTCATCGTTCCCGACTGCTGGCGGTAGCGCCCCGCGCTGTCCAGCACCCAGAGCGGAATGTCGATGGAGGGCGCGCCGGAGTTCGTCGGCACGTCCAGCCGCTGGAACTTCGTGCCCGCGGGGAAGTGATCCACCGCCACGCCGCCCAGGCCGAAGCCCGGCACGTTGAAGGTGAGGTTGGCCGAGCGCAAGCCATTGGCCCTCACGAGCGGGAGGTAGTCGCCCGCCCGCTCGTTGGACGACGTGGTGTCGTAGACCACCTTCTTGGCTTCGAGCGTCGTGTCGTGCGAGTTCCGCACGGCGTAGCACGCCATCTTCGCCAGCCCCGAGCTCAGCGCGGAGACGTGCCCGACCTTCTCCTCGAAGGACGTGAGGCCCTGGATGGCCGACATGGGGAGCCAGCCCGCGCTCGAGTTGGACGTCGACGTCGCGAAGGCATGCAACTCCCCGGCGAAGGTGCGCGTCTGGCCGTAATTGAAGAGGGAGCGGGTCCGGGTGGACGTGCCCACCACCGTGCCGTTGCCGTCGCGGATGGGCGCTCCCGTCTGGATGCCCCAGGAGTCGTCGTCATCCGGATCGTTGGTCTGCACGCGGTTGCCACCGGAGGGCCGCAGCTTGCAGTTGTACGGGCTCTCCTCGCACACCGTGCCGTTCACGCCGGAGAACGCCGCCTGCCGGGTGGAGCCGACGTCGCTCCCCGGGGCGCTGTCCGCGTCGGACACCTCTCCACCACAGGCGACGGTGGCCATCAGCATCAGGCCGAGCCTTGTCTTCGTGATTTTCATTTTAAAATTGAAATACTGATTTGACCTGGGTTGTCAACGCGGGTGCCCGGCCGTGCGTGGAGGGCTCAGGGGTTGCCGCGGATGGGGAGGGCCACGGACTGGAGGTGCTCCGGGAGCTGCTGGCGTTGCCAGGCCCGCTCCCGGGTGGTGGCTTCGGCGGCGCCGTGGGCTTCGCTCAGGCCGAGGGCCGCGGCGGTGGCCGCGTAGGTGGCGGCGTGGGGGGCGTGCGAGGCGACGTGGGCGGTGGCGGCGGCGTGGCCCGCGGCGCGCGCCGCGGCACACGCGGCGGCGTGGGCGCTGGCGTCGCGGGCGGCGGCATGCGCGGCGAAGGCGGCGGCGCGTGCTTCGCCCATCACCAGCTCCCCCCGCTCCCAGGCCCGAGCGGCCTCGATGGCCCTCCGCGGGCGGTGGTCCTCCGGGAACGTCCGCTCGAAGAGTGGGAGCACGTGCTCGGCGCAGTCAGCGGCCCAGCGGGCCAGGGCCCTGTGGTCGGCGGTGTCGGGCTTCATGTTCCTTCTTCGCCAGGGGGCTGGCTCGGACTCTTCGGACTCTAGCGGGCGCGCGGCACGAGGGCGGCGGGGCAGGTGGGGGTGGCCACCATCATCGCCTCGTTCATGCCCAGGATGAGCCACGGGGCCGAGAAGGCCAGCGAGCGGACAGGGCTGGGCGTCGGGTAGCGCCCGAGCTCGGAGAGGTCATCCGCGCGCAGCGCGAGCACCCCGGCCGGGACCGTGGAGATGGCCAGGTAGGCCACCGCCCCGTCGAAGGCGAGGATGCGGGAGACATCCACGGGCGCCGCCCGCTCCGCGAGGCTGACGTGGGCCCGGGTCACGATGCGGGTGCCGTCGCGCTCGAGCACGTAGACCTCCCGGCCGTTCTCGATGACCAGCGCCCGGCCCGCCGCGAGCGCCATGGCCGTGAATTGATCCGTGCTCCCGGACAGCTCGCCGGTGGCGGCCCCGGCGCCGTCCGCCCAGGAGCGCCAGAGCAGCGGGATGCGGGAGGGCTTGTCCGGCGAGACATAGTGCATCTCTCCGAGCAGCAGCTCCGCGCGGGCCTCATCCACCGCGAGCGCGTAGCCCTTGCGCGTCTGCGACGAGGCTGGCTCCACCGTGACGACCTGCTCGGAGGCTGGCGCGAGGACCTGCCCCGCGCAGGCCAGGTCCAGCGAGAAGCGCCGCAGCGTGAAGCCTCCCCCGGTGATGGGCGCGGCCTGGAAGAGCTGCCCCTTCGCGGAGGTCAGCACGGCCGGCCCTCCGGCGACGCGCACCTGGCCGTCCGGCTCCAGGAGCCCGTCCGCGGAGGTCCGCAGGCAGCTCACCACCGCGGTGCCTGCCTCCTGGTGCACGTTGGCGCCCGCCGCGGGCAGGGTGATCAGCTCCCGGACGTGGGCGCCCGGCCGCGCGGGCGCCACCCGCAGCCGCTGGGTGTCGGCCGGAAGCATGGTGCCCCCAGCGAGGAGCGCGGGACCGTCCGGGGCGCGTGGGTCCACGCGGTGCGAACCAAAGGGCCCCACCGCCAGGACGGAGCCATCCGGAGCCGCCTGCACGCGCTCGAAGGAGCCGTGATGGAGGCCCGTCCGGAAGCCCAGCGCGTCCGCGCCCTCCAGCGCCACCACGCGCCGCCAGGGCTGGAGCACGGCGTGCTGTCCCCGGCCCGCGAGCAGGAACGGCGAGATGTTCAGCCCCACCTCCTCGCTCTCGCGAAGGGCCAGGGTGGCCACCGGGGACGACACGCCTCCGGCGCTCAACGCGTGCCGCTCCACGACGTAGGAGCGGGTGGCGCCGTTGAGCCGGACCCACTCCACCAGCAGGTCGTTCTGGATCAGGACGAAGCCCACGGGACGCTCCCAGCGGGTCATCTCCTCCACGGGCAGGAAGGACTTCACCGGCGTGGGGGTCGTGGTGCCGGTCAGGTCCGCCAGCCGGTACACCAGCATGCGGCCCATCTGCCCGTAGCGGAGCAGCTCGTGCGCCACGACGTACGTGCTGTCGCCCCGTGCATTGAACAGGGACAGCGTCCCGAGCAGGGTGGGCCTGAGCGCGGGCTCCCCGGGCCTGGACACGTCCACCGGCACCAACCCCCGCGTCGTCCCGACCCACAGCGTGCCGCCATCCGGCGACAGGGACATCGAGTTGCAGGTGCCGGGCAGTTGCAGGTTGTGCGAGTCGTCCGGCGCCAGCACGTTGCCGGGGTCGATGCGGAAGGCCGTCACCGTGGCGCCGTTGCACAGCCAGAAGTGGTCGCCCTTGCCAGCGCCCGCCAGGAGGCTGTTGCTGCTCGGGTGCAGCGGCAGCTGGGCCAGCGTCGTGAGGCGGTCGCCTTCCAGCCCCAGCAGCTCCAGCCGTTGCCGGGTCCCGACGACGAGGACGCGGTCCGGCCCCAGGGGCACGAAGAAGGTGAGCAGCCGGTCGGACCAGTCGGACGCGCCGAAGAAGCGGTCGACGCGGATGTCCAGGGCCCGTTGGTCCAGCCGCCGCAGGCCGTCCGGCGTCACGCGCACCAGCGACACCGACAGGCCGCTGCCGCCCAGCCGGTCGCCGAAGAGGATGAGGTCGTCCGCCACGAACTCGGCCAGGCCCTCCAGGGGCGTGGTGGAGCGCTCCGCCGGGGCCGGCCCATGGCTCCACGCCGTGCCGTGGGTCGCCGGGGTGCTCGTGGTGGGGGTGCCCCCGCACACGCCGCCGAGGCATTGGTCCTGCGTGGTGCAGATGTCGTGGTCGTCGCAGGCCGTCCCATCCGGCGCGGGGGGGAACACGCACTGGCCGGTCGGGTCGCGGTGCTCCGCGGTGCAAGGGTCGTCGTCGACGCACGTGCCCGCGTCTTCCCCGGGGCCGCCATCAGGGGGCGGCGTGCCGCCATCGTCGGTGCCGGCGTCCCCGACGCTTGCGTCCGGGAGCCCCGCGTCTGGAGGCGCCTCTGGAGAGGTCCCGTCCGAGCACGCTGTGAGCAGCACCGCCAGCAAGAAGACCCGGAGACTCGACCCCGCGGACGCCACCATGCACGCACCCTCCGGGCGTTGGCCCTGCTCCCGTCCCGATGAGGCCATGCCGTCCGGGCGGGAGCTCCGGTCCCGGGATGGGACCTTCCGCGGGCGGCAGGTGAAGACGCGTGAACCGCCGGGCGCGCAAAGGGGCGTCCGCGCCCGGCGTCACGGTGCGAACGACCGCTACTCGCGCAGCGTGGTGCAGCCGCGGCCGAAGTTGTTCAGCACGGTCTGGTAGTCGCCGGTGTCGACGACGCCGTTGCGGTTGAAGTCAGAGCCCGTGCCCGCCGGGTTGACCTTCTGGCCGTACTCGGACAGCACCTTCGTGCGGTCCGCCACGTTCACGCAGCCGTCCAGGTTCGCGTCACCGGGGAGCGGCGTGGCCTGGGAGGAAGGCGTCGCCTGGGTGATGCTCTGGTAGCGACCATGGGTGGCCGTGGCCAGTCCGTTGAAGAAGGACACCTCGCTCACGGCGCTGGCGGCGGCGCGGTAGGGGACCGCCACGGTCTTCTGCGCGTCATCCAGCTCGCGCCCCTCGTAGTCGCCCTGGAACGGGATGTTGTCCGTGAAGAGGAAGTCGATGTCGGCGATCAGCGTGAGGCCCGCCGGGTACGGAGGGGGGAAGACGCCGCAGGGGCCCGCGGAGCTGGCGCTGCCCGTGCACGCCTTGTTGCGGACCTTGGCCTGCCAGCTCCCGGAGTCCAGGGACGGCCAGACGCCGACGCTGTAGGGGCCGTAGCACTCGTTCAGGTTGGGCGTGGCGTTCTCATCGCCGTCCGTCACCAGGTAGATGCGCTTGGTGTGCAGCTGGTTGGGCAGGTAGTTGATGAGCGCGTCCACCGCCTGGCAGATGGAGCCCGCCAGCGGCGTGTTCCCGCCCAGCGTCACCGCGTTGACGGCCGCGCTGATCTGCGCCGGGGTCTTGTTGTCGGCGAAGTTGAAGACCTGCGTGGGCCCGGTGTTGTCGAAGGTCCAGAACGCATACTTCGTCGTCACGCTGGGGATGATCTGCAGATAGCCGTCGATGCGGGCCTTGGCGACCTCCAGGCGGGTGAGGCCGGGGACGGACGTCGCGCCCATGCTGCCCGTCCTGTCGAGCAGGATGAGGACGTGCTCGTCGGCGAGGGCGGCGCTGGAGCACAGCCCGCCCACACACGCGAGCGCCACGGCGGCCTGGGACAGGAAACGACGCTTCGATTCAATGCGCATGAGACAACCTCCTGGGAGTCAGGGGAATGAACAACCTTCAGCGGTACCGCGAAGACACTGCTGGGGACGCGCCCGGGGACTAGGGGCAGCCCTTGCCGTAGTTCTGGAGGATGATGTTGCGGTCGAAGATGTCGATGCGCCCGCTGCCGTCCAGGTCGTACGCGGGGTTGCCGGGGGGCACGGTCTGTCCGAAGGCGGCGGTGACGAGGTTCAGGTCCTCCTCGTTGATGCAGCCATTGCCGGAGACATCCCCCACGAGAATGACGCCGCCGTTCACCACCAGGCCGAAGTCCGCGTCCACCGCGGGCGTCTCCAGGTGGTTGTCCTGGATGACCTCGTCGCCCAGCACCTCCACCTTCCACAGGCCGGCCGCGGGGTTCTGGAGGAAGACGTTCTCCACGGTGTCGACCTTGTTGGACGTCCCGCCCGGCGTGGAGACATTGCCCGCGGTCAGGCCGTTGTTGCCCCAGTACACGGTGCCGTTGGGCGCGGTCACCCGCAGGGACAGGTCATTGATGCGCGCCTGGGCGGCGCCCACCGTGCCCATGGGGTCCGTGTAGGCCAGCGTGACGTTCAGCTCCGTCTGGCCGGTGGCGACCTTCACGCTGTAGCTCTTGACGCCCAGCGGGCCCACGACGTCCGTCTCGTCGATGATGCTGGTGACGGGGGCGCGGTCCAGCAGGCGCTTCACGTCGGAGGTGCCCCAGCCCTGCTTGAAGCGGTCGATGTCCCCGTTGGCGCCGCCCGCGAGCCAGTTGTAGCGCCAGGCGTGGTTGATCATCAGCGCCTTGGCGGTGGCCATCTGCGGGCGGCTGGTGAAGACATCCAGCTTGCCGCCGTGCCCGGCCCACACGCCCTGGTGCCACATCTGGAACAGCAGTCCGAAGTGGCCCGCGGTCTGCGGGGTGGCGGAGCTGGTGCCTCCAAACTCCGTGTAGCTGGCGTCGCCCGAGCCGTCCGCGGAGTGGATGGAGTCGTAGAAGAAAGACAGGTCCGGCTTGATGCGGCCGTCGGCCGCGGGCCCGATGCTGCCGCTGGACCCCCAGCGGTCATCCGCGCGCGACAGGGTGTTGAGGTGCTGGAAGGCGCCCACGGAGACGATGTTCTTCGCCCAGGCCTGCGGGCGGGACTGGCGGCTGCCCGCGTTGCTCTGGGATTGGGTGCTGAGGATGGGGGACTGGAAGAGGTAGTCGTCCACCTCCGCGGAGAGCGTCGTGTACGACGTCGTCAGCGCGCTGCCCACGCTGGAGGTCTGGAACACGGCGCGGTAGGGCCCGCCCGCGTTGGTGAGCTCCTGGTTGATGGTGTAGCGCGACTTCGTGCCGCCGAACTGGGTGGACTCGCTGTAGAGGAAGAAGATGCCCTGGCCGCTGGGGATCATCCCGCGCGCGGCCGGGTCCACGCCCCGGGCGAAGTTGTTGCTGTAGCAGCTGGTGCCGTGGAGCTGCCCGGACGACGTGCCGGTGCTGTGGATGATGGGCGTCGTGGGCCACTCCTGGTGGGTGGTGCGCAGCTCGGTGTCGAAGACCTCGCCGCGCACGCCCTGGCCCGTCCAGCCCTTGAGCGCCTGGAGGGCGTTGGCGCCGCCCAGCTCCCGGACGATGTCCATGTCCACCTCGCCGGGGCCGCCCCAGCGGTCGATGAACTGCACCTCGTTGGCGCGCACCACCCGCGCGAGCTGCTCCTGGGTGAGGGTCGCCTCGACGCGCAGGCCGCCCGGCTCCACCAGGTCCACCGTGCCGCCCAGGGCGCGCACGCGCCGCGCCAGTGCGTCCTGCCGCGCGGCGCCCCGCTCCCCGACCATCAGGGAGTAGCGCTGCGTCTCCGGCAGCCGCGCGGAGCGGCCCAGCAGCGCATCCCGCAGGGCGCGCTCCAGCCGGTACTCGGGATGGTAGGGGCCCACCCACCGCACGTACGGCAGCTCCGCCACGCGCTTGGACGTGTCACCCGCCATCTCCACGATGAAGGTGTGGTCGGTGAGGAAGCGCAACACCTTGCCGCCTTCGCGCTCGATGGCCTCGCGGAACGAGGGCAGCGGCGTGCCCAGGAACTGCACCAGGTGCAAGGTGTTGTCCGCGTCCGCGGCGAGCAGGTTGCCTGTCAGGGATTGTCCTCCCTGGAGCGGGTCGAACCGGGCGTCCTCCAGCCGCACCATGTATTCAGTGTCACGCACGCGCCCGAGCAGCTCCGTGCCGCCGCGCGTATAGGCCATGTAGTCGCGGCGCGTGCCATCCGGTTGCTGCTCCCGCCACACGTGGAGCTGGACGGCCGGGTCCGGCACGGCGACGGTGCGCAGCGAGGAGACGGGGCGCTCCGTGCGGTGGAAGGTAAAGCCAGACGCGGTGACCAGCGAGGACTGTCTGCCACCGGCCGCGAGGCCTGGCGCCTTCTCCACGACGAGCCGCGCGGGTGACAATCCTGAAACATTCACGTTCGCGGCGGGTGGGGTTCCCCGGGCTGGCGGGGCGGCCAGGGCGCTCCAGGGGAGCGCCAGGGCACAGCCCAGGGTGAAGGCAGACAAGGGGCGCGACGACGGCGCACGCCGGGACAAAGACTCTCGCATGATGGGTGTTCCTTCAGGATGGCTTAGTGCTCGCGCCCGCCCTCGACGCGCTCCCCCGCCGCACCACGACATCGGCTCCACCCACGAATCCTCTCAAGGACCGTGTGAGGCTCCGCGACCACCTGATGAAAGACGCTCGAATCGATGAAGGTCTGTAATATTTGTAAATCTCTTTTTCACTCCATGTCAATGTGCAGGCGCGTTTTCCATTGATGGCGGGAATTTTCGTCGCGGATGTCTGGTGTTGAAGGCCGGGCTAAGTGGAAACCACGAGGGCCTGGGTGCGCGGGTCCAACGCCGCTGCGTGAAGGGCCTCAGCGCTCCTGTTCGTCGTCCTCGCCCTGGAGTCCGTGCTTGCGCAGCTTGTCGTGCAGCGTGGCGCGGCCGATGCCCAGCGCGCGCGCGGCCTCCGTGCGCTGGCCCTTCGATGCCGCCAGCGCCGCGAGGATGAGCTCGCGCTCGTGCGCGTCCATCCGCTCCCGCAGGGTGGCGCCGCCGGACGCGGCCGGGACCGAGGGTGCGCGGAGGCCTCCGGGCAGCTGCTCCAGGTCCAGGGTTCCATCGGCGGACAGCACCACGGCGCTCTCCAGGGCGTTCTCCAGCTCCCGCACGTTGCCGGGCCACGGATGGGCGGTGAGTCGCTCCAGGACCGCGGGCGTCAGCGGCACGGGCGGCATGCGGAAGCGCTCGGTGTGACGCGCGAGGAAGTGGCTCGCGAGCGCGGCGATGTCCTCCGGCCGGCTTCGCAGGGGGGGCACCTGGAGCGTCACGACCTTGAGGCGGTAGTAGAGGTCCTCGCGGAAGCGGCCCTCCGCCACGCGTTGGGGCAGGTCCCGGTGGGTGGCGGCGAGGACGCGGACGTCGACTGGGAAGGCGCGGTCCTCGCCCACGGGCCGCACCTCGCCTTCCTGGAGGACGCGCAGCAGCTTCGCCTGGAGGGGCAGGGCCAGCTCGCCCACTTCGTCCAGCAGGAGGGTGCCTCCCGAGGCCTCGCGGAAGAGGCCTTGCCGGGAGCGCACGGCGCCGGTGAAGGCGCCTCTCGCGTGACCGAAGAGCTCCGCCTCCGCGAGCTCCGGCGTGAGGGCCGCGCAGTTGAAGCGCACGTAGGCCTTGTCCGCGCGCGGGGAGGCGCGCACCAGGGCCTCCGCGACGCGCTCCTTGCCGGTGCCGCTCTCTCCCGTGATGAGCACGGTGACGTCGCGGGGGCCCACGCGCTGGATGAGCAGGGACAGGCGCGCCATCGCGGGCGACACGAAGACCAGCGAGCGCAGCAGGTTCACTTCGCCGGACAGCCGCTCGTTCTCCGCTTCGAGCCGGACCTGCCCCAGCGCGCGGCGCACCACCGCCAGCACGTCGTCCACGTCGAAGGGTTTGCGGAAGTAGTCCAGCGCGCCCAGCTTCATCGCCTCCACGGCGTGGCGCTCGGAGCCGTGCGCGGTGATGAGGATGAGGCGAGGCGCATGGGGGCGCGCGCGGATGCGGCGCAGCAGCTCCAGGCCGTCCAGGCGCGGCATGCGCAGGTCGCTGAGCACCAGGTCCACGGGGGGCTCCGCGTCCAGGCGCGCGAGCGCGGCCTCTCCGTCCACGGCTTCCTCGACGGTGAGCCCGTCGTCCTCCAGCAGGCCACGCAGCGTGTAGCGCACGCCCGCGTCGTCATCCGCCACCAGCACCCGCGCCTTCATGTGCGCCCCTCCGTCTGAACGGCTTCCAGGCGGGCCTCGGCCGCCTTGGCCGTCGCGCAGACTACCCGCGCCTTCATGTCAGGGCCTCCGTTCGCGGGGCTTCCGCCTGCTGGGGCGCCGCCGGGAGGAACAGCTCCGCCACGCAGCCCCCGCCCTCGCGCGCGCGCAGGCTCAGCTCGCCGCCGTGCTGGCGCATCAAGGCCCGTGATAGCGCGAGTCCCAGGCCGGAGCCCTGGGGCTTGGTGGTAATGCCCGGCTCGAAGACGCGCTCGCGCAGCGACTCCGCCACGCCCGGCCCCCGGTCCCGCACCTCCACCCGGCCTCCTCCCTCCGGCGTCGCCCGCGCCTGGAGCTCCACCGTGGTGCCGCGAGGGGCGGCCTCGAGCGCGTTCTGCACCACGTCGATCATCACCTGCCGCACCTTGCGCGCGTCACACCAGGCCTCCACCGGCGCTCCCTCCACGACGCGGAGCCCCACGCCCCGCTCTCCGGCCATCCCCTCGTGCAGCTCCGCGACCTGCCGGCAGAGGGCATCCAGCGGCACGTGCGCTTCGTTGAGGGGCAGCAGCGGCCGGGAGAAGTTGAGGAACCCCTCCAGGATCTCCTGCATCCGGTCCACCTCCCTGCGCAGCACCGCCAGCCGCTCCGCCGGCCGGCCCTCCACCTCGCGGGCGATCATCGCCGCCAGCCCCTTCACGCTCGCCAGCGGGTTCTTCAGCTCGTGGGCGATCTCGCCCGACAGCGTGGTGAGCGAGCGCACCCGCTCCTCGTGTGTCTTCAGCGCGTCGTCGCGCGCGTCCAGCGCCGTGCGCACCATGCCCCGGAACGTGCGCCGCAGCGTCGTCCCGATGAAGTTCGCCCACACGACGAGGAACGCCGTCACCGTGAGCATCGTCCAGAGGAGCGCGTCGCCGTGGCCCGCGCGCCGGCCGCCGCCGAAGAGCGGGGGCACCAGGTCCGCCACCGCGCCGGTGAACGTCACCGCCGCCTGCACGCCCAGGAGCACCAGCAGGTAGCCCGCCCACCGGTGGGCCCGCGCGGCCGGGAAGAGGATCGCCGTGGCGAGGCTCACCGGCAGCACCAGCGGGATGAGCGGGCTCTCCAGGCCGCCCAGCGACAGGTTCATCACCGTGAACAGGGGAAACGTCACCCAGGGCAGCATCGTGCCCGGCTCGGTGGCCACCACCGGCTCGCGCCGCCACGACGCGACGATCCCCAGCCCCACCACCACGAGCCCGAGCGCGACACCCACGCACACCCGCCGCCACACCGCCGTGTCCCCGACGAGCCCGAGCGACACCAGCACCACCGGCAACGGACTCAGGAACGTCAGCACCTTCGTCACCTGCCGGAACATCCGCGAGAACGCCTCGCGCTGGACCTGTTCGACTCCGGCGGCCGTGGGCTGGGGCAAGGAATGCAAGGGCGTCCTCCTGGACCGTGGGCGCTACCCTATGTCCAAGCAAGGCGGATGCCCCAGCCCGCGCGCCCGCCGCCCCGGTGCGAAGCGCCCGGCGGCTGTCCGGGAACCCGTCGGCCGGCGCCGGAAATCCGGACAGGCGGCGGGCCCACCCTGCGGGGCCCCGAGGCGTCCGGTGCTGGCACGCCGGGTGCTCCAGGGGCGTCATGACACGGGGCCAGGACGGCCCCGTGCGCGGGCCGCGTCCCTCCCGAGAGGGCCCTGGCGTGGAGGCTCCACGCTCCGGGGGGCGCCATTCGCGGCGAGGCCGCGTCAGGAGGCACGGGTGTCAGGACAGGGCCGTCGCTCGAAGCGCACCATCGTCATGGCGGCCCTCGGGCTCGCCTGCATCGTCAGCGGCATCGCGTGGTTGCGGCGTCCCGCTCCGGAAGCACCGCCGCGCTTCACCGGCTACGTGGTCAGCGACAACGTCTACCTGTCCTCGCCGGTGGCCGGGATGGTGGCGGCGGTGTCGGTGGTGCGCGGACAGCGCGTGGAGGTGGGGACGCCGCTGTTCCGCATGGAGCCGACGTCGCTGGTGGCGCGGGCCGACCAGGCGCGCGCGCAGGTGGGGCAGACCGAGGCCCAGCTGCTCGCCCAGCAGTCGGACGTGGCCCGCGCGCGCGCCACGCTCGCCGCGGCGCAGGCGGAGGTGGACCGCGCGGACGCGGAGCAGGCCCGCCTCCTCGCGGTGGCGCGGGCGATGGAGGGGGCCGTGACGGCCCAGCAGCTGGACCTGTCCCGCGCGACCTTGCTGCGCGCCCAGGCCCAGCGCGACGCGGCCCGCTCGGAGGTGGCGTCGGTGGGCGCCCGGTTGGAGTCCCTCCGTGCCCAGCTCGCGAGCGGCCGGGCCGGCGTCACGGCCGCGCAGCAGCAGGTCCAGGAGCTGGCTCCCGTCTCCCCCGTCGCGGGCCGCGTGGAGGACGTCCTGTTCCAGCAGGGGGAGTGGGCCATGCCCAACGCCGCGGTCGTCAGCATCATCCCGGACGCGAAGCTGAAGGTGCGCTTCTACGTGCCGCAGGGGAGCGTGACGTCGTACGCCCCGGGCACCGCCGTGGCCATCGCCTGTGACGGCTGCGCTTCGGGGATGACCGCCCGCGTGGACTACGTCGCTCCACGCCCTGAGTACACGCCCCCCATCATCTACAGCCTGGAGACGCGGCAGAAGCTCGTGTTCCTGGTGGAGGCGGTGCCCTCCGCGCCCACGCGGCTGTTGCCGGGGCAGCCCATCGACGTGACCCCGCTCGGGACGCTGGCGGTGGGGGCGGCGCGATGAGCGAGCGGGCCATCGACGTGCGCGGGCTCAACAAGTCCTTTGGCGACCGGCACGTCGTGCGCGACGTCGCCATCTCCGTGGACGCCGGTCGCATCACGGGCTTCCTGGGCCCCAACGGCTCCGGCAAGACGACGACGCTGAGGCTGCTGTGCGGGCTGCTCACCCCCGACAGCGGAGAGGGTGAGGTGCTGGGCATGGACTTCCGCGTCCGCGGCGACGTCATCAAGCGCAGGACGGGCTACATGACGCAGAAGTTCTCCCTCTACGAGGACATGACGCTGGAGGAGAACCTGGCCTTCGTCGCGCGCGTCCACGGGCTGGACCAGCGGCGTGAGCGCGTGGACGCGACCCTCCACCGGCTGGGCCTCTTCGACCGCCGCCGCCAGCTGGCGGGCGCGCTCTCCGGTGGCTGGAAGCAGCGCCTGGCCCTGGCCGCCGCGACGCTGCACGAGCCCCGGCTGCTGCTCCTGGACGAGCCCACCGCGGGCGTGGACCCCAAGGCCCGCCGCGAGTTCTGGGATGAAATCCACGCGCTCGCCGCCGGCGGCCTCACGGTGCTGGTGTCCACGCACTACATGGACGAGGCCGAGCGCTGCCACGACATCGGCTACATCCTCCATGGCCGCCTCATCGCGCGGGGCACGGCGGAGGCCCTCGTCCGCGACTCCGGGCTGGTGACCTTCCTGGGAGAGGGGCCGGGCATCGACCGCGCGGCGCACCTGCTGGCCCGGGCCGAAGGCGTGCTCAGCGCCTCCGCGTTCGGCGCCGCGGTGCACGTCAGCGGCCTGGAGCGCGGGGCCCTGGAGGCCGCCCTCGGCCCCTGGCGCAAGGAGCCCTTCCAGTGGCGCGAGGTGTCGCCGTCCCTGGAGGACGTCTTCATCCAGCTCATGGGTCGCGAGCGCGACGAACGGTACGCGTCGTGAGGGCCTCCCTGCCTCGCATCCTGGCCGTGCTGCTCAAGGAGTTCACGCAGCTGCGGCGCGACCGCATCACGTACGCGATGATCCTCGTCATGCCGGTGATGCAGCTGCTCATCTTCGGCTACGCCATCAACATGGACCCCCGGCACCTGCCGGCCGCGGTGCTGTCCCACGACACCAGCACCCTGGCGAACTCCGTCGTCGCCACGCTGGAGCGCACCGGCTACGTGGACGTGCGCTACCTGCCGCGCTCCGACGCGGAGCTGGAGCAGCTGCTGCGGCGGGGACGGGTGATGCTGGGCATCACCATCCCCCCGGACTTCACCCGGAGGATCCTCAAGGGGGAGCGCGCCCAGCTGCTCGCGGAAGCGGACGCGTCGGATCCGCAGGCCGCGGCGGGGGCGCTCGCGGCGGTGAGCGTGCTGCCCACGGAGGCGCTGCGGAACGAGCGGGTGGGTCCGGGGGTGTCCCGGACCGCCGCGCCGCCGTTCGAGGTGGTGGTCCACCGGCGCTACAACCCGGAGAGCCGTTCGCCGTTCCACATCGTGCCGGGCTTGCTGGGCATCATCCTGTCCATGACGCTGGTGATGATGACGGCCATGGCCGTCACCCGCGAACGGGAGCGCGGCACCATGGAGACGCTGCTCTCCACGCCCGCCACCCCCGCGGAGATCATGGTGGGCAAGCTCACGCCCTACGTGGTCGTGGGGCTGGTGCAGACCGTCGTCGTGCTGGGGCTGGCGAGGGTGTTGTTCTCGGTGCCCATGGCGCGCACGCCCGCGGGGTGGCTCGCGCTGGGGTGCGGCGTCGTGCTGTTCATCGTGGGCAACCTGTCGCTGGGCTACCTCATCTCCACGGTGGCGCGCAGCCAGCTGCAGGCGATGCAGATGTCGCTGTTCTACATGCTGCCCTCCATCTTCCTGTCCGGCTTCGCCTTTCCCTTCCTGGGGCTGCCGCCGTGGGCGCGGCTGCTGGGAGAGGTCATCCCCGTCACGCACTTCCTGCGCATCGTCCGGGGCGCGCTGCTCAAGGACCAGGTGCTCGCGGACATGGGCGACGACCTGCTGGCGCTGGGACTCTTCGTGCTGGCGGTGGCGGGCGCGGCGCTCGCACGTTCGCGCACCACGCTGGATTGACGCCGCACGTCAGGGGTGACGCACGGGGGTGGATGTCAGGTGCGTCGATCCAACGGGACCGTCGATTGCAACCTTCTCACCATCGGCGCCACGGACCTCGTGGTTCCGCGGGCATGGCGCCCGCGTCCGGTGTGGAGGAGCCCATGTCCCGTGAGAACCCTTTCGCGGCAGGTGCGGTGCGGACTTCGCGGTGGCAGGCCGCGCTGCATTCACGACTTCAGGGGTGGGGGAGGGTGGTCCTCCCACTCGTGCTCCTGTTCGTGGTGCCGGTGTCCTCTGGCTGTGGAGACGATGATGGGCCGGGAGACATACCTGACGCGGGTTGCCGTCCGCGCACGTGCGAGTCCCAGGGCTTCGACTGTGGCGAAGCGGCGGATGGGTGTGGTCAGCCGCTCGACTGCGGAACCTGCACCGCGCCCTTCGCCTGCGGCGTGGCGGGCCATGCCAACGTCTGTGGCTGCGTGCCGAGGACGACGTGCGGCCCTGGGGCGGAGTGCGGCGTCGAGCCGGACGGCTGTGGAGGCAACGTCGCCTGCGGGACCTGTTCGGCGCCGGAGGTGTGCGGCGGACGCGGCGTGGAGAAGACCTGCGGCATCCCCGCCGCCGCGCGTGAATGCGCGGACGGCTGGTGCTGGGAGTACCCGCTGCCCCACGGCTACCGGATGGAGGGCGCGCACTTCCTCGCGCCCGACGACGGGTGGGTGGTGGGCGAGGACGGCTTCATCCAGCACTGGGATGGAACGCGCTGGACGCGAGTGGCCAGCGGAACGCTGACGGAGCTGCGCGGCGTGCACGCGGCCTCCGCGACGGACGTGTGGGCGGTGGGCGTGGCGGGCACCGTCCTGCACGGCTCCGCGGGGGGCGTGTTCGCGCCCGTGAACTCCGGGACGACGCGGGACCTCGCCGCCGTGTGGGCCTCCGGTCCGAGCGACGTCTGGGCCGTGGGCGGCGCTGGCACCGTGCGGCGCAACCAGGGGAGCGGCTTCCAGGGCGTGGACGTGGGGACGACGCGGGGGCTCGAGGACGTGTGGGGCAGCGGCCCTTCGGATGTCTGGATGGTGGGACAGGGAGGCACGCTGCGCCGCTATGACGGCAGCACCGTCTCCAGCATTGACGCGGGCACCAACATCGACTTCCACGAGGTGACGGGGACGGGCCCGAACGACGTCTGGACCGTCGCCTCCGACGACCCCTGCCTCATCTGCGATGACTACGGGCTCGTCTTCCGGACGTTCCCCACCGGCGTCGAGCAGTCCATGCGCTCGTCGGATCAACTGTTCCACGTGTTCGCCGCGTCGCCCTCGCTGGTGCTGACCGGCGGAGAGGGGTCTCGCTACGCCTGGGACGGGACGAAGTGGACGGCGACGGGCTCCGACGCCAACGGTCCCATCGCGGGCAGCGGACCCGACGCCGTGTGGTTCTTCGGCGCGGGGGGGCTGGTGCAGCAGTGGAACGGACAGGGTTGGCGCCAGCAGGCGCCGCTGCGCACGCTCGGCTCCGCGCGGGCCATCCATGGCTCGGGCCCCGCGGATGTGTGGGTGGTGGCGGATTCGGGCCGCGTGTTGCATTGGAACGGCGGCGGCTGGCTCGAACCCGCGGTCAGCCCGCTCACCAGCGACAACGTGTCGGGCGTCTACGCGGCCTCGCCGTCGGCGGCCTGGGTGACGACGTCGTTCTTCCGCCGCATCTTCCGGTGGGATGGGACCCGCTTCACCATGGTGTTGGAGTCGCCGTCGCTGAAGCTCTTCGCCATCCACGGCGCGTCGGAGACCGACGTCTGGGCGGTGGGGGAGGCGGGCGAAGCGCAGCACTTCGACGGCGCGGCCTGGACGCGGCTGCCCACGGGGGCCGCCGCGACGCTCAACGCCGTCTGGGTCCAGGGGCCGTCGCTGGCCGTGGCCGTGGGCGAAGCCGGCACCCTCATGCGCTGGGATGGCGGTGCCTGGACCCCGATGAGCTCTGGCACCAGCGTGTCCCTCAAGGCCGTGTGGGGGAGCGGCCCGACGGACATCTGGGCGGCGGGCGCGGGCGGTACGTTGCTGCGCTACAACGGCACCGGCTGGAGCGCGGTGACCAGTGGCACCACGGCCACGCTGAACGGACTGGGAGGGCTCTCCGCCTCCGCTGTCTGGGCCACGGGAGACTCCGGCACGCTGCTGCGCTTCGACGGCACGCGCTGGACCGCCGAGACCACCGGCACCCGCCGCGCCTTCCGAGGGGTGTGGGCACCGTCCGCTTCGGAGCTGTGGCTCGTGGGGGACTCGGCGGTCCTGCACAGGCCCTGACGTCGGGCCTCGCGACTCGCGCGTCGCGGCGGGGTTCGACGGGCCAGACCTCGTGTCACGAATGTGTGACGTGAAGTGCTCGGTCGTGTGACAGGCCGAAGGCGCCCGTGACGGTGTTGAAACAACGGGGGGGAAGTGTGGCGGAACGCGGCGCCGCTCGGTAACGGGAGCGCAACTTCGCGTCCCCGTTCCTCTCGCCCCACGCCCTCATGACCTTCGCCCCGTCCCACCGCTCCGTCCTTCAGGCCCTGCTGGCTGGCGCCGCGCTGCTGTTCTCCTCCTCCGCCCTGGCCTGGGGCCAGGAGGCGCCGCCGGAGTCCGCGCCGGCCGGGGAGGCTCCGCCGCCCGTCGAGCCTCCCGCGCCCGTGCCTCCGGTCGCCGCGCCTCCTCCCGGGGAGGAGAAGAAGAAGGACAAGCCCTGGTACGAAACCCTCCGCCTGCGGGGCTACACGCAGATCCGCTACAACCGGCTGCCCAGCTTCCGGGTGAACGACTCGCTCATCAACGAGCAGGGGGATCGCTTCCTGGGGAAGGACACCGGCTTCGGCATCCGCCGCGCGCGGCTGGTCATCTCCGGGGACGTGCACCCGCACGTGTCCATCTACCTCCAGCCGGACTTCGCCTCCGTCATTGGCGACCAGTACAACGTCGCCATCATGCGGGACTGGTACGCGGACATCTTCGTCGACGCGAAGAAGGAGTTCCGCTTCCGCGTGGGCCAGTCCAAGGTGCCGTATGGCTTCGAGAACCTTCAGTCCAGCCAGAACCGGCTCGCGCTGGACCGCAACGACGGCATCAACAGCGCGCTGAAGGACGAGCGTGACCTGGGCGTCTTCTTCTACTGGGCGCCCGCGCACATCCGCGAGCGCTTCAAGTTCCTGGTCGACAGCGGCCTGAAGGGCTCCGGGGATTACGGCGTGGTGGGCCTGGGCGTCTACAACGGCCAGACGGCCAACCGGGCGGAGCGCAACAACAGCCCGCATGCCGTGGCGCGCGTCACCTGGCCGTTCCTCTTCGGCTCCCAATACGTGGAGGTCGGCGCGGGCGGGTACTACGGCCGCTTCAACCTCAGCGCCTCGCCTCGGGATGACGCCCCCTTCGCGCTCGCGCGGGGCGGAAACCTGGTGGATGCCCGCGCCATCGTCAGCCTGACCGTGTACCCGCAGCCCCTGGGCTTCCAGGCCGAATACAACGTGGGGCGCGGACCGTCGCTGGGAACGGGGCCGGACGCGAGGCTGCTCATCGACAGCCGGAACCTGCGCGGCGGCTACGCGCAGCTCATGTACAAGCTGGACGACGTGCTGGGGGTGTCCCTCATCCCCTACCTGCGCGGCACCCTGTATCAGGGCGGCAAGAAGTTCGAGACCAATGCGCCCCGCTACGACGTGCGCGAGCTGGAGCTGGGCGCGGAGTGGCAGATCTGGAAGGCGCTGGAGTTGACGGCCGCCTACGTCATCGCGGACCGGACCTCCTCGCGCTATCCCTATGAACAGGAGCAGGGGCACGTGACGCGCCTCCAGCTCCAGTTCAACTACTGAGGGCCCCGGCTACAGCCGGGGGTCCACCGGCTCGCTCTCCAGCGCCAGCACGCCGAAGACGCACTCGTGCACGCGGCGCAGCGACTCCTTGCGCGTGAAGCGCTCCAGCCCCTCGACGCCCAGCGCGAACTCGCGCAGCGCGAGGGAGCGCTTGGTGGACAGGCCCCGCTGGCGCAGGCGCTCCAGGTTCGCTGGCGCGGTGTACTCCGGGCCGTAGATGATGCGCAGGTACTCCTGTCCCCGGGACTTGATGGCGGGCTGCACCACCCCCCGCCGTCCGCGCACCGCGAAGCCGTGGGGCTTCACGACCATGCCCTCGCCGCCGCGCGAGGTGAGCTCCTCCCACCAGCGCACGCCGCCTGACACCGCCTCCGCGTCCTCCAGCTCGACGACGCGGTAGGGCGTGGCCATGAGGAACGACGGGTCCGCGCGGCACACGCGGGCCAGCGTCTCCATGTGCCAGACATGGTCCTTGTCCACGTGGGTCGCGCCCTCCGTGGCCAGGAGGTGGAAGGGCGCCAGCCGCACGTCGTCCAGCGACGCCACCGGCCAGCAGTAGCGCCGGTACGCCTCCACGTAGCGCTGCACGCTCGTGGCCTTGTCCGCGTACCGCGCGGCCAGGTCCCCGAGCGGGAGCCCTCGCGCCGTGGCCTGTCCCAGCACCGCCACGACATCCGTCAGCGCCGCGCGCGACGCCGCGCCCACCGCGGCGTACGGGTCGCGCAGCAGCTCCTGGGCCTTGAGCGACCAGGGCATCAGCTCGCAGTCCAGGCAGGCCCAGTCCGTCTTCAAGTCCTCCCAGAACCCGGACGCGTCCAGCGCCGCCCGGACGCGGGCGAGGAACGCGGCCTCCAGGGCCTCGTCGCTGAAGAAGCGCCGTCCCGTGCGCGTGTAGCAGACGCCCGTCTCACCGGAGGTGACGCCGAAGCGCCGCCGCGCGGCGTCCGCGTCACGCGCGAGCACCACCACGGCGCGCGAGCCCATGTGCTTCTCCTCGCAGACGACGCGCGTCACGCCCTCCCGGCGGTAGTAGTCGAAGGCCTCCTGGGGGTGCTCCAGGAAGCCGGCCTGCTGGCTCGTCTCCGACGGGGACATGGTGGGCGGCAGGTAGAGCAGCCAGCGCGGATCGATGGCGAAGCGGCTCATCGCCTCCAGCGCGGCGGTGGTGTTCTCCTCGCGCAGGGTGACGTTCGCGGCCAGCCGCGTGGAGATGACCCGCTTGCCCCGCACGTCCTCCAGGTCGAGCACGTCGTCCGCCTGCTGCTGCGCGCTCAGTCCCGGGGCCGCGGGGACGACGCCCAACGGCTTCACCGGCTCGCAGTGCGTGCGCAGCGCCTGCACGGACACCAGCTCGCGCTCCGGGTAGCGCAGGGCGGTGAGCTGGCCGCCGTAGACGCAGCCCGTGTCCACGCACAGCGTGTTGTTGACCCACTCGGCCTGGAGCACGGGCGAGTGGCCGTACACCACCGCCGCGCGGCCCCGGTATTCGGCGGCCCAGTTGAAGCGCACCGGCAGGCCGTACTCGTCCGACTCGCCCGTCGTCTCGCCGTACAGCGCGAAGCCCCGCACGCGGCCGGAGCCCCGCCCCTGCATGCTCTCCTTCATGCCCGCGTGCGCGACCACCAGGCGCCCGTCGTCCAGCACGTAGTGGGACACCAGCCCGTCGATGAACTTCGCCACCCGCTGGTGGAACTCCGGCGGCTCGCGCTCCAGCTGCTCCAGCGTCTGGGCCATGCCGTGGGACACGTTGACCTTGCCGCCGCGCAGCTTGCGCAGGAGCTTCATCTCGTGGTTGCCCGGCACGCACAGCGCCGTGCCGGCCTCCACCATGTCCATCACCAGCCGCAGCACGCCCGGGATGTCCGGGCCCCGGTCCACCAGGTCGCCCAGGAAGACGGCCTTGCGGCCCTCTGGCGCCCGCACGTCGAAGCCGGGCGTGCCGTCCGCGCGGGGCCGCACCTGGTAGCCCAGCTTCGCGAGCAGGGACTCCAGCTCCTCCCGGCAGCCGTGGATGTCGCCGATGATGTCGAACGGCCCGCGCTCGTGCTTGAGGTTGCACCAGAGCGGCTGTCGCTCCAGGACCACGGTGTCGATGACGTCCGGCCGGAGGATGTGGAGGTGGCGGAAGCCCTCGCGCTCCAGGCCGCGCAGCGAGCGGTGCAGCTGGGAGGCCTGGTTGCGCACGAAGCGGGAGCTGGCGGCGCGGTCCGGCCGCTGCTGGTTGCGCTCGATGCAGGTGCGCTCCGGCACGTCCAGCACCAGCGCCACGGGCAGCACGTGGTGGTCGCGCGCCAGCTCCACGAAGGCCTTGCGCGACTCCGGCTGGACGTTGGTGGCGTCCACCACCGTCAACAGGCCGCGCGCCAGCCGCTTCGCCGCGACGAAGCGCAGCGTTTCGAAGGCGTCCTTCGTCGCCTCCTGGTTGTTCTCGTCGTCGGACACGAAGCCCCGGTAGGTGTCCGAGGACAGGATCTCCGTGGGCTTGAAGTGTCGGCGCGCGAAGGTCGTCTTCCCCGCGCCAGAGGCGCCGATGAGCACGACGAGCGACAGCTCCGGAATATGGACGTTCATCGCTCGAAGACCCCCATCTGCGTGGGAGCGCCGACCTCCGCGTCGTTCTCTCCCACGGGCACGAAGCGCACGGTGTAGCCGAAGCGCTGGCACATGCCGTTCGCCCACGCCTCGAACTCGGCGCGGGTCCACTCGAAGCGGTGGTCGCGGTGGCGGAAGGTGCCGGCGGGGAGCGAGCTGAAGCGCACGTTGTACTCGGCGTTCGGGGTGGTGAGGATGATGAGGCCCGGCCGCGTGTGCTCGAAGAGCACGCGCTCGAACGCGGCGAGGCGCGGTGGGTCCAGGTGCTCGATGACCTCGATGACGGTGGCGGCGTCGAAGCCCGCGAGCCGCTGGTCGCGGTACAGCAGCGAGCCGTGCAGCAGCTTCACGCGCTGGCGTTGCATCTCCGGCAGCCGTTCAATGCCCAGCCGGTCATGGGCGATCTCCAGCGTGCGGTGCGACACGTCCATGCCGACGAGCTCGGTGATGCGCCGGTCCTTCAGCAGGACCTTGAGGAGCCGGCCCTCGCCGCAGCCCAGGTCCAGCACGCGCGCGGCGCCGTGCTCCTGGAGCACGTCGCGCACGCTCTGGAGCCGCTGCTCGTTGAGGCTCAGGCGGGACTCGAGCACGGCCTCCTCGGCGTTGCGTGTCTCCTGGCGCTCCTCGGGCTCCGGGGCCTCGTCGCCCGCCAGCCGCTCCAGCGCCTCGCGGGCGAGGCTGTGGCGGTGGCGCAGGTAGCGGCGGGCGATCTGCTCGCGCTCCGGGTGGGCCGCGAGCCAGCCCTCGCCGTGGCGCAGGAGCTTCTCCACCTCCTCGTCGCCCACCCAGTAGTGCTTGTCGTCGTCGAGCACCGGGATGAGGACGTACAGGTGCGTGAGCAGGTCGCCCAGCCGCACGCGCCCCTCCAGCGTGACGGTGAAGTAGCGGCTGTCGCCCCACGCGGGGACGGTCTCGTCGAGCGCGTGCCGGGTCGCGGTGACGGTGTAGCCGAGCGGTTCGAAGAGCCGGCGCAGGAAGCCCTCGCCGCCCCGGCAGGGCAGCACCGACAGGCGGGCGGAGAGGGGGAGCGGCGTGCCGGCCAGCTCCGGCCGGTCCTTGCTGCGCCCCGACAGCGCGGTGCCGAAGACGCGGGACAGGGCCACGCTCATGAAGGACGACGCCACGTAGGGGCGGTCGTTGACGTACTGGTCCAGCGTCCCGCCCGCGCCTCCCGGAGAGGTGGACCGGCCGCGCACCAGCGCGACGGGGTCCACCTCCAGGAGGAGCGCCGCCGTCGTGCGGTCCGCGGAGGCCTCCGGGTAGAAGACGTGGGCGTGTCCGAAGGGCAGCTCGAAGGACTGGGGCCGGTCCGGGTTCTTGTGCAGCAGGTAGCCCAGGTCCGTCGCGGGCGTGTGGGTCGTCGAGAGGGTCAGGAGCATGAGGGCGCGCGGGTCATCCTGCGGCGCGCTGGACGCACGGGACAAGGGGGCCTGACGAAGGGCCCCCGTCCACGGTGCTACCCGCCGACCACCTGGTCGATGGCGCCGAAGATGCTGCCGGCCTCATCGCGCATCTCGATGCGCACCCGGTCGCCCCGCTTGAGGAACGGCGTCCGGGGCGCGCCGTCCTGGAGCGTCTCCACCATGCGCAGCTCCGCGATGCACGAATAGCCAGCGCCCCCGGCGCTCACGGCCTTGCCCGGCCCGCCGTCGGGGCCCCGGTTCGACACCGTGCCCGAGCCCACGAGGGTCCCCGCGCACAGCGAGCGTGTCTTCGCCGCGTGCGCGACCAGCGTGCCGAAGTCGAACGTCATGTCGACGCCCGCGTCCGCGCGGCCGAACGGCTGGCCGTCCAGGAACACCTCCAGCCTCCGGTGCAGCTTGCCCTCCCGCCACGCGGGGCCCAGCTCATCCGGCGTGACGAACACCGGGGAGAACGCCGATGCGGGCTTGGACTGGAAGAACCCGAAGCCCTTCGCCAGCTCGCCCGGAATCAGGTGGCGCAGCGACACGTCGTTCACCAGCCCCACCAGCACCACGGCATCCAGGCCCTGCTCGCGAGTGGCCCCCAGCGGCACGTCGCGCGTCACCACCACGACCTCTCCCTCCATGTCGCAGCCCCACGCCTCGTCGGCGAGCGGAATGGGCTGGCGAGGGCCGAGGAATCCGTCGGAGCCCCCCTGGTACATCAGCGGGTCGGTCCAGAAGGACGCGGGCAGCTCCGCGTTGCGCGCGCGGCGCACCAGCTCCACGTGGTTCACGTAGGCGGAGCCGTCCGCCCACTGATAGGCGCGGGGCAGGGGCGCGGCGCAGCGCTCGGGCTCGAACGGGGCGCCCGGGAGCGCGCCTTGCTCCAGCCGCTCCGACAGCGCGCGGAGGGCCGGCGCGTGCCGCTCCCAGTCGTCGAGCGCGGCCTGGAGGGTCGGGACGACGGCGGAGGCGTCCGACTGCCGGGAGAGGTCCTTCGACACGACGACGAGACGGCCATCCCGTCCCACGTTGAGGGAGGCGAGCTTCACGGCAGCCGGGCCTTGGGCAGGTCCGCCCAGCACGCGTCGTAGTCGGCTTGCAGCGCGGGGCTCTCCATCGCGGCGCGCGTCGGGGAGATGACCCAGCGGGTCTCGAACATGAAGGCCAGTGTGTTGTCGATCTTCCGGGGCGACAGGTCCGCGGCGACCGCCGCCTCGTAGGTCTTCCGGTCGGGGCCGTGGGCGCTCATGCAGTTGTGGAGCGACGCGCCTCCCGGCACGAACGCGTCCGCCTTCGCGTCATAGACGCCGTGCACCAGCCCCATCAGCTCGCTCATCACGTTGCGGTGGAACCAGGGCGGCCGGAACGTGTGCTCCGCCACCATCCACCGGGGCGGGAAGATGACGAAGTCGCAGTTGGCCGTCCCCGGCGTGTCGCTGGGCGACGTCAGCACCGTGAAGATGGACGGATCCGGGTGGTCGAAGCTCACCGTGTTGAGGGTGTTGAAGCGCGCCAGGTCGTACGTGTACGGCACGTGCGTGCCGTGCCACGCGACGACGTCGAACGGCGAATGGTCGAGCGTCGTCTCCCAGAGGTTCCCCTGGAACTTCTGCACCATGCGCGTGGGCCGCTCCACGTCCTCGTACGCCGCCACCGGGGCCACGAAGTCGCGAGGGTTCGCCAGGCCGTTGGACCCGATGGGGCCCAGCTCCGGCAGCCGGAACGCAGAGCCATAGTTCTCGCAGATGTAGCCGCGCGCGGGGCCACCCGGCAGCTCCACCCGCATGCGCATCCCGCGAGGGATGAGCGCGACGTGGCCCGGCGGGACGTCCAGCACGCCCAGCTCCGTGACGATGCGCAGCGCCCCGGACTGCGGGACGATGAGCAGCTCGCCGTCGGCGTTGAAGAACGCGGTGTCCGTCATGGACGCGTTCGCCGCGTAGAGGTGCACCGCCGCGCCCGCGCCCTCGGCCGGGGAGCCGTTGCCGCCCAGGGTGAAGAGGCCTTCCAGGAACGTCGTCGGCGCGGTGGGCAGCGGCATCGGGTTCCAGCGCAGCCGGTTGGGCGACGGGGGCACTTCGCGGAACGGGCCGCTGCGCAAGAGGCGGGACTCCACCTGCCGGTACGCCGGGTGGCCCGCGCTCGGCCGCAGCCGGTAGAGCCAGGTGCGCCGGTTCACCCCGCGCGGCGCGGTGAAGGCCGTGCCGGAGAGCTGTTCGGCGTAGAGGCCGAACGCGACGCGCTGTGGCGTGTTCTGGCCCACCGGGAGCGCACCGGCGAGGGCCTCCGAGGCGTGCTCATTCCCAAAGCCTGTCAGTTGGCGAACGGTTTCCATGGCACCGTAAATAGTAACAGATGAAACCAGATGGGCAAGGCTCAGGGGGCCTGCTGGAGGGCGCGGATGGCGGCGCGCTCGACGCGCTCCAGGAGGGCGCGGAGCACCGCGCGCTCGGCGGGCTTGAGCTCCGCGAGCACCTCCGCCTCCGCCTGGAGCGCCGCGGGGGCCACCCGCGCGTAGAGGCGGCGGCCCGCGGCGGTCAGCGTCAGGCGGCGCGAGCGGGCGTCGCTCTTGCTCGTGGCGCGCCGCACCAGCCCGCGCTCCTCCAGGGAGCGCGCGGCGCGGCTCACCGGGACCTTCTCCATCCGCGTGCGCCGGACGAGCTCCAGCTGCGAGCGCTCGCCGTCCTCGCCGAGCACCGCGATGAGCCGCCACTCCTGCGTGCTCAGTCCGTCCTCGGCCGCGTACACGCGGGCGATGCGCTGGCTGACGACGTTGTCGGCGACCGACAGCCGGTAGGGGAGGAAGTCGTCGAGGGTGAGGCGCGCGGCGCGTGCTTGGCTCATCGTGACCCCGAATATCGCCCGCGCGGCCTTCGGGCCAGCCATGAGCCCCTGGTGTCTGGTGTCATCAGGCCCCCGACGGCAGTCATCAGGGCGCGGCTCCTCGCGAGCCTCGGAGGCCCTGGCAACCCGTTGAAATCACGGCGGGGGCTGTCAGGACGGGCGCGCTCCGGGGGCGGCACGGTGGTTGCTCTAGGGGTGGTTCATCCACGCGTTCCGCTCCCGAGGTTCCGCCATGAAGCTCCGCTCCTCCTCCTTCTCCACCCCGTCGCTCTCCTCCGGCTCGCGCTCGCGCAGCAGCAGCGCGCCCCCCAAGATGGAGACGCCGAAGACCGTGGCGCCGAAGATGGAGACGCCGAAGACGGTGAAGCCGGAGACGGCCTCGAAGCCGAAGCCGCCCTCGCCGGCGGAGCTGCAGAGCGGCAAGAACAACCTGAAGCCGGCGGACTACGGCGTCGTGCACCCGGACCTGTCGGGCGTCCGGACCCGCCGTGACAGCAAGCAGTCGGGCGCGGACTTCGCGGACTTCACGTCGGATGCGCGCACCTCCACGCACCGGCTGATGGACAAGCCGGTGGGCAACCGGATGATGACGGAGCTCAACGGCCGCACGCAGCACGTGAACCCCGGCGCGACGGGCACCGCGCAGAAGCCGCTGACGGTGGCGGACATCTACTCCGGGCGGGATGCCTCCATGCCCATGTCGCACGCGCCGCGCCACGACGGCACCCTCCAGTCGCTGCGCCCGGCGTACCGCTACGACGGCCAGCCCAGCGCGGGCCAGGCCAGCCGCATCAACTACAACGAGAAGGACCCCGGCCAGCGCTTCAACAGCCTGGGCCACGAGTCGGTCCACGCGTGGCGCGCGTCCAATGGCTTGCAGGTGAGCCCGCTGGCGGCCAGCAAGCACAGCGACGCGGAGGTCTTCAAGCGCTACCCGGAGCACTCGGCCGCGATGAAGGACACCGTGGAGACCCGCCTGCGCCTGACGGAGGAGTTCGAGACCGTGGGCCTGCGCCCCACGCCGCACACGCCGAAGAACTGGGCGCCCACGGAGAACGGCATCCGCGCCGAGCACGGCCTGCCGGCCCGCCAGGACTACTCGGGCTTCCGGCCCCACGGGAACAAGAACGACCAGAACCTGGAGAACTACGACCTGGGTTCGGACGACCGCAGCCGGTTCCAGAAGTTCATGGGCACGCCTTCGCCCATGGGGAAGATCCTCGACGACCTGGAGAAGTGAGCCCGTCGCGTCGGCGGTCCCCTGGGACCGGGCAGGCACCGGGCGAGGGTGTCATCGATTGGAGGGACACCCTGCCCGGGGTGGATTGCCAGGGGCGTGCGCACCCCCCACCGTTGCCTGGGACGTCCGGGTGTCGCGTGAACCGCCACGCGGCCGGGCCGGCGTGCCCGGGGGAACATCGTGCGCGCGCAAGTCCTGCTCATCCTCATTCCCGCGTTGATGGCGCAGGGGCCGTTCGGCCGGGCCCATGCCGCCAGCCCGCCGGTCGCCGATGCCCCTTCGCAAGGGACGCAGGGCGATGCCTCCGTGCCGTCGCGCGTGGCCTCGCTCGCCGAGGGGGCCAGCCTCTTCGACGACCTTGGCAACTTCCAATGGACGGTGACGACGAAGTCGCAGGACGCGCAGGCGTTCTTCGACCAGGGCATGCGGCTCACCTATGCCTTCAACCACGACGAGGCCGCGCGCTCGTTCGCGCGGGCGGCCCAGCTGGACCCGTCCTGCGCGATGTGTTTCTGGGGCGTGGCCCTGGTGCAGGGGCCCAACTACAACATGCCCATGCTTCCGGACCGGGCCGCGACCGCCTGGGAGGCCTTGCAGCGGGCGAAGGCGCTCGCTTCCGAGGGCACTCCGACGGAGCAGGCGCTCATTGGCGCCCTGTCCCGGCGCTATGGCGGGCCCGAGCCGCGCACGCCGGAGGAGATGAAGCCCTTCAGTCAGGCCTATGCCAAGGCCATGCGGGACGTGGCCCAGCGCTTCCCGGATGACCAGGACGTGCAGGTGCTCTTCGTGGAGTCCCTGATGGATTTGAACCCCTGGAAGCTGTGGTCGCTCCAGGCCAGGCCGGAGCCGGGCACGGAGGAGATCGTCTCCCGGCTGGAGGCGGTGCTCGCGCGCGTCCCGGACCACCCCGGCGCCAATCACTATTACATCCATGTGATGGAGGCTTCGGACCACCCCGAGCGAGCGCTGCCGTCCGCGCGCCGGCTGCCCGACTTGATGCCGGGGGCCGGCCACCTCGTCCACATGCCCGCGCACATCTACCAGCGGCTGGGGAAGTACGAGGAGGCGTCGGAGAGCAACCGCCGCGCCATCCAGGCGGATGAGGCCTATCTGCGCCGGGTGAACCCGACCGGTTACTACCCCATGTATCTGGCCCACAACTGGGGCTTCCTCTCGTATTCGGCCTCCATGGAGGGCCGCTCCGAGGAGTCCATCCGGGCGGCGCGCGAGGCGGCGGGTGTGATGAAGCCCGAGATGGTGGATGCGATGCCCGGCATGGACTTCTTCGCCGCCGAGCCGCTGCTCGCGATGGTGCGCTTCGGGCGCTACGACGCGCTGCTCGCCGAACCCAAGCCGGATCCGAAGTACCCCGTGCTGATGGGGCTGTGGCTGCACGCGCACGGGCTGGCGCTCGCCGCCCGCGGCCACATCAAGGAGGCCCGGGCGGAGCACGCGAAGCTCGTGGCGCTGGCCGCGGATGTGCCCGACACGCTGACCGCCGGCAACAACTCCGCCAAGGACGTGCTGGACGTGGCGGCCCGGGTGCTCGACGCCTCCATCGCCGAGCGCCAGGGAAAGTCCGATGCGCTGACGCTCTGGGAGGACGCGGTGCGCGCCTCCGACCAGCTGGCCTATTCGGAGCCCAGCGACTGGTTCTATCCCGTGCGTCACTTCCAGGGCGCGGCGCTGCTGGACGCGAAGCAGTGGAAGGCCGCGGAGTCCGTCTACCGGGAGGACCTGCGCCGCAACCCTGGCAATGGCTGGGCGCTGTTTGGCCTCACCCGCGCGTTGGAGGGGCAGGGCCGGACCGCCGACGCCGCCTCCGCGCGCGAGCGCTTCGACGAGGCGTGGGCGAACGCCGACTTCAAGCTCACCCGCACGGCCTTCTAGCAGGCTGTTGACGAAGCCCGGTTTGCAGGCATGAGGCCGGTCCTCTCGTTGAGTTCGCTCTCAACCTCCGTCCGCTCCCTGCCTTTGAAACGCCGGGACTTCATCCCCTCGAGCACCATCACGGCCGCGTCGCGCTCGGCGCAGCCCTCCCTCCGGCATCACCGCGAGGTCCACGAGCAGCCCGTCGCGGTCCTCCATCACGCCATTGAGGCTGTAGGCCAGCCGCGCCTCCGGGGCCGCCGTCGAGGCAGCTGCTCCGCTGCTCGGTCGAAGTGGGGCGCCGGGGCGACTATCATGTCGCGGCCTTCCCCTGCGCGGGGCCTAGCCTCCCCAGCAGGGCCAGCAGCGCGTCAACATCCGTGTCTTGCGTGCGCCAGGACGATACGCTGATACGCATGGCAGGACGCCCCTGCCAAACCGTGCCGCTGAACCATGCGTCGCCGGATGCCTGTACCGCCGCGCGCACCGCCAGCGTCTGCGCATCGCTCGTGCAGCGGAACAGCACCTGATTGAGCGTCACCGCGTTGAGCACCTCGAAGCCGGCCCGCGCCAGGCCATCGCCAATGCGGCGCGCTTGCGCGCAGTGCCGCTCAACCAGCTCGGCGATGCCTTCGCGCCCCAGGCTGCGCAGCGCCGCCCACACCGGAATGCCACGAGGCCGGCGCGAGAACTCCAGCGTGAGGTTCTTCTGCGCGTCCATCCGGGCGCTGGAATAGGCGGCATCGCTGTTCATGGCCTCTGCCAGCGCCCGCGCATCGCGGCAGATGGTCATGGCGCAGTCGTAGGGCGTGTTCAGCCACTTGTGCGCGTCGGTCGTCCAGCTATCGGCCAGCTCGATGCCTTGGGTCAGGTGGGCCAGCGATGAGGCTCGCGCCCACAGGCCGAAGGCGCCATCCACATGCACCCATGCGCTGGCCTTTCTGGCGTGCGGCATGAGCTGGTCGAACGGATCGAATGCGCCGGTATTCACCTCGCCCGCTTGCAGGCAGAGGATTGTGCGCTCATCCAGCGGCGGCAGCCGGGCGGCATCCACCCGGCCTTGGGCATCGACTGGGGCATGGACGATCTGGTTCAGCCCGAAGCCCAGCACGCGCAATGCCTTCTTGACCGTGATGTGGGCCAGCTCGGAGACCACCACCCGGATTTCCGGCGCTCCGTTCAGTCCCTGGCCGTCGAAGTCCCAGCCCAGGCGCGCCAGCAGCTCGCGCCGCGCGGTTGCCAAGGCGGTCAGCGTGCAGGCCGTGGCGCTGGTGCCGAAGCCGACGGCGCTGTCCCACGGGAGCCCCAGCGCGTCGAGCACCCAGCGGGCGGCCACACGCTCCAGCGTGGCCGACACCGGCGAATTGTCGAAGGTTGAGGCGCATTGATCCCACGCCAGCATCAACCGCTCCGCCGCCGCTGCGGCGGGCAACGCCGCGCCGATCACGAAACCGAAGTAGCGCGGGCCGTTGGACGCGGTGGTCGCGGGCGATCCCCTTTCGTCCAGCAGCGCCAGCGTGTCCTCGGCGGGCGAACCCTGCTCGGGTAGCGGCTCGTCAAAGGCCGCCAATGCGGCGATTGCTGCGTCCGAAGGAAACACCCGGCGATGGCCATTGGCTTCGGTGTAGCGACGACCGCGTGCATCGGCATCCGCCAGCAACTCCAGTTCGTCCATTCGAGAGTCCCTCCGTTCCTGTGTCATGCCCGAACCGCCGCCGGGGGCGTGGCCCGCCGCGTCGTCCACCAGAACAGCAGCGCCAGCAGGCTGACCGCTGCGCCCAGCAGGCACACGCCCTGCCAGCCGGCATGGGCATAGGTCGCCGTCGTGCTGATCGCGCCCAACCCGCTGCCGATTGCATAGAACAGCATGTAGAGGCCGACCAGCCGGCTGTGCGCCTCGGGCCGGGTGCGGAAAATCATGCTCTGGTTGGTGACGTGCAGCGCCTGGCCGCCCAGGTCGAGCAGCACGATGCCGACCACCAGCGCCCCGAGCGACCATTCCATCAGCGACAGTGGCCACCAGGCCAACAGCAGCGCCACGAGTGCCGCTGCGCTGGTGCGCTGGACATGGCCACGGTCGGCCCATTGCCCGGCACGCGCGGCAGCCAGCGCACCGACCACGCCGACCAGGCCAAAGGCGCCGATGGCGGTGTGCGAAAAGCCATGGGGCGGTGCACTCAGCGGCAGCACCAGCGCACTCCAGAAGATGTTGAACGCCGCGAACATCAGCAGCGCCAGCACGCCGCGCACTTGCAGCGCCTTCTCCTGCCGCAGCAGCGTCAGCATGGAAGCGATCAGGCGCGGGTAGCTCATCGCATTCGGCTTGGCGGCCAAGGCGGGCAGCCGCCGCCACAGCGGCAGCGCGATCCCCAGCATCAGCGCGGCGGCGCAGAGGTACACGCCGCGCCAGCCGGCCAGGTCGCTGACGCCGCCAGCAAACACCCGGGCGAGCAGCAGACCGATGAACACGCCGCTTTGCGCCGCGCCGACGACCCGCCCTTGTTCGTGGGGCGCGGCGGCGCTGGCCGCGTAGGCGATCAACCCCTGCGTCATCGCCGTACCCAGCAAGCCCACGGCGAGCATGCCCGCCAGCAGCGCAGACGCAGAGCGCGCCATGCTCACCGCCGCCAGCGCGGCCACCAGCGCCAGCAGTTGCATCGCCATCAGGCGGCGGCGGTCCCCCCGGTCGCCCAGCGGCACCAGCAGCAGCAAGGCCAGCGCGCAACCGGTCTGCGTGGCCGTGACCACACCGCCGATCGCCGCATGGCTGATGCCGAAGTCCCGTGCCAGCGCGTCCAGCAAAGGCTGGGCGTAATAGACATTCGCCACACTCAAGCCGCTGGCGATGGTGAACAGCCATACCAAGCTGCGGGGCATGTCCGCAGGCCGGGCCGGGGCGTTGCTTCGACCCGGCGGTGACGGTGTCGCACGAGAAGCCTTCACGTTCCCAGGTCCATTCAATCCGACTGCAAAACCGATTGAATTCTAAGCCATGTAGTTGCAAAATGCAACCAAATGTCTTGCCCCTGTCAGCCTGCCAGGAGACTCCATGCCGTCCCGCAGACCCATGAACGACGAACCTTGTCCTGTCGCGCGCTCCGTCGACCTGATCGGGGACCGCTGGTCGCTGCTCATCGTGCGCGATGCTTTCGACGGCATGCGCCGCTTTGGTGATTTCCAGGGGAGCCTGGGTGTGGCGCGAAACATCCTCTCCGACCGGCTGCGCAAGCTGGTCGAGGCGGGCATCCTGGAAACGCAGGACGCCTCGGACGGTACGGCTTATCAGGAGTATGTGCTGACGGTCAGGGGAGAAAGCCTGTTCCCCATCGTGGTGGCGCTGCGGCAATGGGGCGAGCAGCACCTGTTCAAGCGCGGCGAACGCCATTCGGTGCTGCTCGACAAGCGCACGGGCAAGCCGGTTCCGCGCATGGCACCACAAGCCAAGGATGGCTCGATGCTGCTGCCTGCTGCCACCGAAGTGCGGAAAGTGACGTAAGGCGATGCGCGGCTGCGCGATTGGGCCAGCGCCTGCTTGCTGGTGTACCGCATCGGATTGATGAGACACCAGGTTGGCTGTCTTCAGGCCGCCTGCCTCTGCATCAGCTCCCGCCGGGCCCGACTCGGCGAGGGGAAGTCGTGGCGCTCCAACAGCCAATGCACGCTGAGCTTGGCCTGGGGCCACAGGCACCGCGGAAGAATCTCGTCACGGATGATGGACTTGGATACGTCTCCGTGGAGCTTCCGAACAACCAGGCTCATGTCGCATCATGGAAGATGATGCCGACCGGAGGGTGAAGGCCCGCCGCCCCCGCGAAAGCCATACACCCAGGCGCCGGCGGCCCCGAGCGCGGGCAGCACCACGGCGACGGTGAGCGCGATGAACACGGCGTCATTGGTGGCCTGTCCGATGAGGTCCACGCCCGACACGCGCAGCCAGGCCTTCACGCAGGTGATGGCCCAGTTGGCGTAGTTGGCGACGATGACCGCCCAGGCCAGCCGCTGCTGCCCCACGGCGCCGTAGCGCAGCATGGGCAGTGTCCACGCGACGCCCAGGAGGAAGAAGGTGCCCATCAGCGCGTTCAGGTGCGCCGCGAGCGCCATCCCTGGATCCGCGGGCACCTTGCCCGTCATCGCGGCGGACACGTAGCCCCCCGTGAGCAGCCCCACCAGCATGAGCCATGCAGCGGCGTGGGCCATCCGCCGCGCGGCGGGAAGGACGGTGGGCGGCGCGCTGGCGGTGGGGGAGCTTTCGGGACGGACGTCCCCGGAGATGGAAGGAGTGGGGGCGGTGCTCATGGTGGGCAGGGCGGCATCCTCGCACCCGGCGCCTGGGAGACGCCAATGCCCCCGTCCTGACTCCGGGCGTCAGAAGCGGGCCTGGAGCAGAACGCTGAAGCCCACCGCGTTGGCGGGTCGCAGGACGGGCCTGGACACGCCCGTCTCGTCATTCTCGAAGGTCGCCCGGTTCGGATCATGGGTGAACGACGCCTCCGCGAGGACTCCCGCCACCGCTCCCAGGTCCCAGCGGGCGGTGGCCTTCACCGTCACCGCCGTCTTGGGCTCCGCGCCCTCGGGCAGGATGGAGAGCTGGTTGGGCCCCAGGAGCACCGTGGTCCAGTCGGGCGCCGGCACTCCGAGCACCGACTGGCGGAACGAGGCGGGGCGGGTGAACCGCAGCAGCAGCCCGGGCGTCAGCCCCCAGTCCTGAATGTGGTAGTCACTGCTCAGCGTGCCTGACACCTCTGGCTGGGTGTCCGCGCTGCTCCTGAACGCCTGGAAGGGAGGGATGCCGGGGACGTCCGCCTGGATAAAGCCGGGCGTCCGGAGGTAGACCAGCGCGTGTGCCCGCCAGAAGCCCTGCTTCACCCGTCCCTCCAGCGCCCCCGCTGTCGAGGTCTGGGTCTTGGGCTGGAACGTGGATGCTTCGGGGTCCTGGAGCCCCTGCGACACGAGGCTCCCCTCCAGCGACACCGACGCGCCGAAGCCGCCCGGGTAGGTCTCCGGGACGAAGAACCGCTCGAAGAAGGTCGGGTCGCCCGTGTAGAGCGCCAGGTCGACGTTGTTCCCGACGGGCACGCCGTGGTGCCACGCACCCCCCAGCGAGGCGCCGCGCACGGGAACGTGCATCTCGATGCCCAGGGTTCCCACGCCGGGAACCTGACCCCGGTTCAGCACGGTGCCCTTCAATGCCAGCCGCAGCTCGGGGGTGACGTCCACGAAGCCTCCCGCGAGCAGGGCGTAGCGGCGGGAGGTCTCCAGCCGCAGGCTGTCGAGCACCTCCGCGGACTTGAGCGCCGCGAAGGCCTCCCACCGCCGGCGTGACAGGCGCAGCTCCAGCGCGGACTCGGTGCTGGCGCGGTTGGAGAAGGCCTTCCGCTCCCAGGTCACCGGGTAGGTGAAGCCCATGTACAGCCGGGTCGTGCTGAGCGGATGGACCGCGAGGACGACGCCCTCCTGGGACTCCCAGCTGGAAGGCCGGTAGCGCAGGCTCAGGGTGCTGCCATTGTCCACCAGCCCGAACGTCTGGCTGTTGCCGCCGTTGGAGAGGAAGAGCGACAGCGCCGCCTCCGCGCGCAGGCCCGACGCGAGCTCTGGCGTATGGCCCTCCAGCGCCGCATGGAAGGACGTGGTGGAGCCCTCGGTGTCGACATCCTGGTCGCTGGCGAAGAAGGACAGCCGCGCCTGGAGTGCGGAGTTGATGGAGGTGGGCTCGGAGACCTGGCCCAGGCAGAGCAACAGCGGGAGTGTCAGCAACGGAGAGGTCATGGCGCGGGCGCGTCTAACACATCCCGGAAATGGCCCGCCGGCGACGCCCGTTCGCGCAACTAGTTTTCAGGCCGCTTGCGTCTCGTCGATGCGGCTGTGACGCTGCGTGTCCGGCATGAGCGCGTAGACGAGCAGCGAGCAGAAGATGCCGCCCGTCACGTACCAGAAGAACCATTCCTCGTGCCCGGCCAGCTTCAGGCGCGTGCCCACGTACTCCGCGGTGCCGCCGAAGAGCGACACGGTCAGCGCGTAGGGCAGCCCCACGCCCAGGGCGCGGATGCGCGCGGGGAACAGCTCCGCCTTCACCACCGCGTTGATGGACGTGTAGCCGGAGAGGATGACCAGGGCCGCGAGCACCAGCAGGAAGGCGGTGAAGGCGTCCCGCGTCCGCGTCAGCGCGGTGAGCAGCGGCACGGTGCACAGCGTGCCCATCACGCCGAACCCCATCAGCACGGGCCTGCGTCCGACCTTGTCGGAGAGCGCCCCGAACGCCGGCTGCAACAGCATGTAGAGGAACAGGGAGCTGGCGGAGATGAGCGTGGCCTCGTCGCGCGTCAGCCCCACCGAGTTCACCAGGAACTTCTGCATGTAGACGGTGTATGTGTAGAAGGCCAGGGTCCCGCCCAGCGTGAGGCCCACCACGACGGCGATCTCCTTGGGGTGGCGCAAGAGCTCGCGCATGGGGTGGTGCCGTGACGCCTTCGCGGCCTCGCGGGTGAAGGCCTCCGTCTCCACCATGTCGCGCCGCATGTAGAAGCCGAAGATGGCCAGCCCCGCGCCAATGCCAAACGGGATGCGCCAGCCCCAGGCCTCCAGCTGCGGGCCCGTCAGCACCAGCCGCTGCAACACCAGCAGCGTCAGCGTCGCCAGCAGCTGTCCCAGGATGAGCGTGACGTACTGGAAGGAGCTGTAGAAGCCCCGGTGCCGGGAGGTGGCCACCTCGCTGAGATAGGTGGCGCTGGTGCCGTACTCCCCGCCCAGGGAGAGCCCCTGGAGCAGCCGCGCGAGCATCAACACGGCGGGCGCCAGGACCCCGATGCGCGCGTAGGTGGGACACACGGCGATGACCAGCGACCCCAGGCACATCAGCGAGACGGACAGCGTCAGCGCGGACCGGCGGCCGCGCTGGTCCGCGTAGAGCCCCATCACCCACCCGCCCACGGGGCGGATGAGGAAGCCGAGCGCGAAGACGCCTGCGGTGTTGAGCTGCCGCACGACGGGATCCGCGTCCGGAAAGAACGCCTGGGCGAAGTACAGCGAGAACGCCGAATAGACGTAGAAGTCGTACCACTCGATGAGGTTGCCGACCGAGCCGCCGAAGATGGAGCGCAACCGCTGCCGCATGGGGGGACTTCTAGCCTGAACTCCCCCCACGGCGATGCCTGGAAGTGGAAGCCCGCGCCGTGCTCAGGCGCGCAGCGTCCGGCCGAACAGCTCCTGCAACCTGCGCCAGTGCGTCTCCGCGGCCTCCGCGTTGAAAGCGGCCGAACCCTCCACGGAGTAGCCGTGGCGCGCGCCGGGGTACAGCTCCGACACATGCTTGACGCCCGCGTCCTTCAGCGCGGCCTCCAGGGTCTGGATGGCCTGGGCGGGCATCGAGTCGTCCTTGTCGGCGTGGCCGAAGTACAGCTCGCCCTTCACCTCTCCCACCCTCCGGTGGGGGCTGTCCGGCGACTCCGTGGCCAGGCGCCCCCCGTGCGAGGACGCCGCCGCGCCGATGCGCTCCGGGAAGTCCGCGGCCATGCGCACCGCGATGCCACCGCTGAAGCAGTAGCCCGCGACGCCTGCCTTCGGGCCCTTCACGAAGGGCTGGCGGGAGAGGAAGTCCAGCTCCGCTCCAGCATCCAGCTTCTGCCGCTCCGGCGTCAGCGCGCCAATCAGCCCGTAGATGCGCTTGCGGAACGTCTCATCCGCGAAGGAGCCGTCGAGGTCGAGCTTCGACGTGTGCCCGTCCCGGTAGAAGACGTTGGGCAAGAGCACGACGTACCCCGCCTTCGACAGGCGCCGCGCCATGGACTCGAAGGCGGGCCGGATGCCAAAGGCATCCGCCAGCATGATGACCGCCGGCCAGGGCCCCGCGCCCTCTGGCTGGAACAGCTTCGCGTCCATCACTCCATCCGCGGTCTTGATGTCGACGTCTTGCATGTCCTGGCGGACCTCCGTGTCCGGGTGTCGGGCGGAGCCTTCCGCCCCGGGGCAGGGTGACACCACACGCGGTGGACCTCCGCCATCCCTTTCGAGCGAGGAGTCCTCGTGCCCCTCATGAGCGAACACTCTCCACGGTCCAGGAAGAAGGCCGGGCCGCCCTCCGCGGGCGCCCGGCCTTCCGTGCTTCACGTGACGCGGACTAATTGACGCAGTTGCCCCAGCCGCGCTTGCCGTTGGTGACCGTCATCTCCCAGTAGCGGGTGCCGCTGTTGTAGTCGATGGACACGCCGTCGCTGAAGTCGCTGGTGCTGAAGTTGCCGCCGATGCCAGACAGCAGACAGGCCACGCCGCCGGGGTTGTAGGCCAGGTTCGCCGTGAAGCCGCCCGGGTTGCCGGCGATCCACAGCCAGCCGCCCTGATCCGTGGCCACGTCCACGCACACCGCCGTGCCGCCACCGGCCGCGGCCATGTTGCCACCCAGGTACCAGTTGAGGCCGTCATTCCAGACGCGGACAAAGTCGGCGTTGGCCGTGAGGCCGCCCGCGGCCTCCACCTGGGTGAGGAAGCAGCGGCGCTGCGAGGTGACCGCGCCCAGGAGCTTCGCCGCCTGACCCTGGTACCAGGAGACTTCCGGCGTCCGGTTGGTGGCGGTGCTGAGGCACTGGATGCCCGTGCTCAGCGCCTTGCTGTTGTTGTGGCTGACGAACATCTCCCAACTCCCGCCGTACAGGAACACGCCCGCGCTGGACCAGCTGCCAGCGGTGGCCGGCTTCAGGTTTCCCTGGATGCCGGAGAGGAAGCAGGTCCGGCCCGTGGCGGTCCCGATGGACGTGGAGGTGAAGCCGTTGCTGGTGGTGCCCCACCAGTAGGTCCCTCCCAGTCCGATGGCCTGCTCGCTCGACGCGAGCGACGTGTCCTCCGCGGCCGACGGGGTCGGGTCCTCGCCGGTGCCGGTGCCCGCGTCCATCATCGGATCGCCACCACACCCCACCGCGAAGAGGCCCAGGGGCACCGCCAGGAACAGCTTCCGGGTGAATCGAACCATCCGCATGTCACTTCTCCGTTCATTCGTGGGATGCAACGCCAGCGCTGCGTCATGGCCCGCTGGGTCCTGCTCCGGGCCTATCGCCATCGGGGAGCGTCCCGTCGCTAGAGCAACGAAGGTGCCAGCCCCTCCTCCCTGGGGGCCGCGCGCGAGGACGGCAAGACTTGCTGGTCCCCGGCGCTCGCGGACTGCAGGCCTTGCATGGATGGCAATCATTGCCGTGGACGGGGCTGGCGCCGCCGGATGGAAGGTGTGTCAGCGCCCGGCTCCTGGCAGGATCGGACGCGGGCGTTTCCAAGGAGGAGGTCGAGGTGCACATCCATCGCGAGGGCGCGAGCGCCGTCCGGACGCTGCTGCTGCTGAGCGCGCTGCTCGGGGGCGGCGCATGGGCGGAGGTGACGCGGGCGGAGTTCCTGGTGCCGTCGGAAGAGGGCATCGAGGTGTCCGTGCGCGAGGTGAAGGACACCGGGATGCAGGTGTCGGGGCTCGCGCCCCTCATCCTCCTGCACGGCGCGCGCGTCCCAGGACGGGCCTCCTTCGACCTGCCCGTCGAGGGCGGTTCGCTCGCGGAGGAGCTCGCGCGCGCGGGGCACGCCGTCTACATCATGGACGCACGGGGCTATGGCGGCTCCACCCGGCCGCTGGCCATGAGCACGCCCGCGAAGGGCCGGCCCCTGGTGGGGTCGCACGAGGTCGTGCAGGACGTGAACGCGGTGGTGGGCTGGGTGAAGGCGCGCACGGGGCAGCGCCGCGTCGGGCTGCTGGGGTGGGCCACTGGTGGGCACTGGGCGGGGATGTACGCGAGCCTCCACCCGGACAACGTGAGCCACCTCGTGATGCTCAACGCGCTGTACGCGGGGAGCGCGGTGCATCCGAGGCTCGGGCGGGGCACTGACTTCGAGGATCCGAAGCGGCCGGGGCTGTTCAACGCGGAGGGCCTGGGCGCCTACCGCTGGAACACGGGGGCCTCGCTGATGGCCGTCTGGGACCAGACGCTGCCGCCGGAAGAAGACAAGGCGAAGGCGCGCGATCCAGAGGTGGCCGCGGCGTTCCAGCGGGAGGCGCTCGCGAGCGACCCCCTGGGGCTCTCGCGCACGCCGGCCGCCTTCCGTGCGCCCTCCGGCGCGCTGGAGGACAGCTTCTATCTGGCCACGGGGCGGCAGCTCTGGGACGCGGCCTCCATCTCCGGGCGCGTGCTCATCCTCCGCGCGGAGAACGACTTCTGGAGCCGGCCCGAGGACGTCACCCGCCTCCAGGAGCACCTGGTCCACGCGGCCAGTGTGAAGGCCGTGGTGCTCCCGGGCGCGACGCACTTCGTCCACCTGGAGCGTCCGGAGCGGGGGCGCCGCCTCCTGCTGGACGAGGTCCTGCGCTTCACCGGCGCCCGGACGACTCCCGCCGCGCGGCCCGTGAAGGAGGCTTCGGGCTCGAAATGATTTCCATCCGGAGACTGGAACAGGCGACCCCCGAGGAGCGGCACGCGCTGGCCCGGCTGCTCATCGACTCGGTGGAGGGGGGCGCGTCGGTGGGCTTCCTGCCGCCGCTCTCGCTGGAGGCCGCGGCGGAGTACTGGCAGGGCATCTTCGCGTCGCTGGGGCCGGGGCTGGTGCTCTGGGTCGCGGAGCTGGACGGGCGCATCGTCGGCACCGTGCAGCTGGCGCCGAGCCTGCGCCCGAACGGGCTGCACCGCGCGGAGCTCCAGAAGCTGCTCGTGCACTCGAGTGCCCGGGGACAGGGGCTCGCGTCGCGGCTGCTGCACGAGGTGGAGGCGTTCGCGAGGAGCGCGGGTCGCACGCTCCTGGTGCTCGACACGTTGGCGGGTTCGCGGGCGGAGGCCATCTACCGGCACTTCCAGTGGCAGCGCGCCGGGGAGATTCCGGACTGGGCCCGGCACACCGACGGCGAGCTGCACCCCACGGTCCTCTTCTACAAGCGCCTCGTCCCGTAGCGGGGGCCGGAGGTCACTCCGGGATGCGCCGCCTCACGGCGCGCGAGGGCAGGGTGGGTCGCTGGGGCAACGGCCCGAGGCGTCGCGGGGCAGCGTCTGCGTGCACTCGGCGATGCGCGCGAAGGTGTTCGTCGCCAGGAAGTCCACGGCGGCCGAGCCGTCCCAGCCGCGCAGGATGCCGTGGCCCGCGCTGTCCTCGATGGAGGCCCCGGTGATGAACGCCGTGGCGGGCTCCTTGAAGAGGAGGATGGCGGAGCTCACGTCGAACGAGGGCGGCAGGTAGTTGCAGCCGTAGCTGGAGCACAGGCAGGGGCCGCCCGCGTAGCGCACGCGGATGTTCTCCAGCCGGTTGGCGGGGTTCGTGCCATCGAAGCGCAGTCCGGCCCAGTCCCCGGCGGCCGGCGCGGCCTTCGCGGAGGTGAAGACCACCGGCCGGGCCTGCGTGCCGGCGGCGATGAGCGCGCTCTTCCCGTCATAGACGAGCAGCCGGCTGCCGGGATCGAAGCGCAGCTCGGCGCCGGCTTCCAGGGTCAGGGTCGCGCCCAGGTCGTGGTTGCCCACGGTGAGGTCCGTCACGTGGTACGGCACCCCGAGGTCGCGCACCGTCGCGTTGCCGCCCAGATAGGAGAGGGTGGCGGATGCGATGCCGGGGCCCACGAGGATGGCGTCCTCGCGGTTGCCTGTGTAGGTGCCCGAGGGCAGCGTGCCCAGCGCGTTGGGGTTGATGCGCAGCGGCTGGGGCTTCGACTCGCTCCCCGAGCGGGTGATGGTCAGCGCGTTGGAGCCGTCCGCGAACCCGGCGGTGCCGTTGATGACGACGCCGGGGCCGGCCGAGTCCTCGATGGTGACGTGATCCACGAACAGGGGCCGGGCACCGGGGAGGTCCGCGCCCGCGCGCACGCGCACGGTGGCGTCCGCGGAGGACGGGTCTCCACCTCCCGACAACGTCGTCCACGACAGGCGCACGGTGCTGCCCTCGGCGACCAGCAGCTGGCCCCACGGCCGGCTGGAGTCCGCGGCCTGGAGGCGCACCGGCCGCGCCTGCGTGCCCTGGGTGATGAACGCACCCCCGCTGTTCACCTGGATGCTGGCCGAGCTGCCCAGGCTCACGAGGGTGCAAGGCTCCACGGTCACGGCGGCGTTCACGTTCAGCGACGAGACGGCGTGGGGGCTGTTGGCGCTCCAGGTCTCCGGCGCGGAGATGGTGCCCTGGTGCGTGACGGTCGCGCCCGTGGGCGTGGGACAGCCGGTGTCCACCACGCCCGAGTCCGGCGTGTCGTCGGGCGCCGGGTTGGACTCCGACGAGCACCCTGGCAGGGCGAAGGCAGTCAGCAACAACAGCAGGGCAGGGTGTCGGAGCGAAGCGCGCATGGAATCCGTCTCCAGGTGGGTGGGGCCTCACCTGAACCATCGCTGTTTCAATCCATGCGTGACAATGCGGATGTGTGTTGTTTCACCGGCTACAGCGTGTTGCTTCGTGGGCAACGGCGGCGCGCGAGGCAATCCCTCTCATGTGCATCCACCCTCCGCGTCCGGGCGGTGTCGGGTACTGCCTCGCGGGTGAAGTCCTCGACGCGGGTGGGGGGCGGCCCGCGATGGGGTTGATGGCCCGGGCCCTCAACCCGTGCTGGCGCGCCACTTCAGGGGCGTGCTCGAGAAGCCGCTCGTGGCGCGGGCCAGGCCAAGCTCATGGGCGCAGGGCGGCCCCGTCCGGCCCGGGCGGCTCACGTTCGGGGCGCATGCGCGCCCTGGTGACCCGAGTCATCAGGTGGTGAATACCGTCATCGCGCCACGTCGCGCCGAGTGACCGGCGTGGCGACCCAAGTGCCTGATTTTCAAGGTGGTGACGTGCCCGGACGGTCGCCGCGGCGGGCTCGGGGCGCTGGCACGCGCCCTGCTCTAGGTCCAGGCGTGCAGCACATCGGCGGCCCCGGTTCTCTTCCCTGGCCCGCCCCCACTCCTCGGCCTCCCGGAGTCTGAAATGTCCATCGCGTCCTTCAACCGCTCGTCCTTCTCCAGCCCCCTCTCGAACACCTCCCGCATCAAGCCGGTCTCGACGCCGGTCCAGGACGTGGCGAGCATCTCGGCGGCGCAGCCCCAGAACGACGTGCGGCGGAAGCTGATGACCGACTCCTTCGAGTCGGGGCCCAGCGCGCTGGGCGGCGCTTCCGGCGGCTTCGAGAAGACGATGTCTCAGGTGGTGGAGCAGCTGGGCGAGCTCGTGCAGTTGCTGCAGTCCCTGGGGACGCAGACGCCGGGAGGTCCGGCCGCCGACCTGGGCGGTGAGACGCAGGACGCGACGCCCAGCGTGGGGAGCGCCTCGGGTGGCGCGGCCCCGGCGAGCCCGGAGGCCGACTCGTTCTTCGGCGCGCCCAAGGCGCAGAGCTCCGCTCCTGCTTCCAGCGCGGCCAGCGGCGCGAGCGACGCGGCACACCCCACCTACGACAGTGACGCGGGCCCGGGCTTCGGCCCGCCCTCCGCCGGGTCCACCGAGCAGGTGAACCCGAGCGAGCCCTGGCTGGCCCGCAACAACGTGGGCACGCCCTACAACAGCAACATGCAGCTCATCGACCCGGGCCAGAAGAGCCAGTTCAAGTACACGAACACCTTCACCAACAACACGAGCGAGCCGCAGACCGTCACGCTCTGGAACAAGACGGGCGAGAACGGGGGCCCGAACGACGGGCAGAACTTCGACAAGAGCACGCCGAAGACGTTCACGCTCCAGCCCGGCCAGTCGCAGCTGGTGGCGTTCGACACCAACAGCAGCGTGGCGTGGAGCGTGTCGAAGGACGGCTCGGCGAACGCCGGCGCCAACTCCGGCCAGACCTGGGGCGAGGCGACGTTCGCGAACGCCGGCACGGGTTGGAGCGGCTACGACACCAGCCAGATCAGCCCCGCGGGCCACAACGGCAAGATGTCCATCACGAACGAGGCCAATGGCGTCCGAGTGACGGAGGCCAATGCCTGGCAGACGCCCTCGGACGACCCCGCAGGCCACGACATCGGCGTCCCCGCCGGGCCGCTGAACCTGGTCACGACCCTGGGCTGAGCCGGCCGCCGAGGCTCGAACGGCGCGAGGGATTGTGACATCCGGGAGGGCGTCCAGCGACGGAGGCACTCCCGGTTCATTTCACGGCCGCGAATCAACCCGCGCGCGGACGACGTCGCCGGGCCGCCAGCGCCACGAGCGCCAGCCATGCGAGCGGTGCCACCGGGGCCGCGCCGCAGCCGCAGCCAGAGTCGTCGGGCGGAGGCGGGGTCGTGCCGCCGTCGGTGCCGCCGTCACTGCCGCCGTCCGGCTGAGCCGGTTCGCAGCTGCCGTCGCCAACGCACACCGTCACCCGCGCTTCAGAAGGGACTCCGGCCGTGTCCACCACGACGAACCGCAGGGCGTGCGGGCCCGGCGAGAGGCCGGTGGTGTCCCAGCGGCCGTGCTCTCCGCCGAAGTGGAAGTGGTTGTCCGACCGGATGTCCGTGTATTCCAGCGTGCCGTCCACGTAGAACTCGGCGCGCGTGCAGCCCACGTCGTCCACGCAGTCGCCGAAGAACTCCGCCGTGCTGCCCGACACGCGCTCGCCCGAGGTGGGCCGCGTGAGGATCGCCTGCGGCGCTTCGTCCGCCTTCGTGGTGAGGGTGAAGGTCTGCTCCGCGTCTGGATTCACGCCGTTGGTCACCCGCACGCGCACGTCCACGGTGCCCGCCGCGGTGGGGGTCCAGGTGATGAGCCCGGTGGCCGCGTCGATGCCCATCCCCCGCGGCACGGTGCCCGTCAGCGAGTAGGTGGGCGCCGGCCGGCCCACCGCCTCCACGTCGTAGCGATAGGGGGCGCCCGCGACGGCGGTGGTGACGGGCGTGGAGGAGATGACAGGCGCGAGCGGGTCGTCGTCCACCTCCGTGGCCTCCACGGAGCGCGCGTCCAGCCCGGGGATGGCGAGGGTGAGGATGGCGACGCCGTCCACGTTGTCCGCGTCCTGCGCGGCGCGCAGCGTGACGGTCTTCGGCGTGCTCCAGTTGGACGTCGTGAAGCTGAGCGTGGCGCCGGACTCCACGGTGATGTCCTCGTCGCCCTGGGTGCGCGCCACGGTGACGGTGACGTTGGAGCTGGGCCGCTGGGACAGGGACACGTCGAAGGTCGCGGTGCCGCCCTCGGGCACGGAGACGCGGGTGGTGGACAGCACCAGCCGGGGGGCGTTGTTGTCGATGGTGGTGACCTCCACGGCCTCATCCGCCAGCCCGTCCGCCGACACCGTGAAGGTGGCGACGTCCGCTTCGGCGTCCGCGTCCTCCGCCGCCTCGATCGTGACGACCTGGGGCACGCTCCAGCTCGACTGAGAGAAGGTGAGGGTGGCGCCGCTGGCGACGCTCAGGTCCTCGGAGCCGCCCATCGCGCGAGCCACCCGCACCGTCACGGGGCCGGTGGGCGCCTGGGCCAGCCGCACGAAGAAGGCCGCGCGGCCTCCCTCCATCACCCGCAGGTGGAGCCCGGACACGACCAGCTTCTGCCCGCTCGCCGTGGGAGTCACCCGGCGGATGACGCCGTTGGTGTACCCGAGCGAATAGAGCGCTCCGTCCGGCCCCACCGCCATGTCCACGTTCGCGGAGAAGGCCGTCCCCCACGCATCCACCGTCGCCACCGAGTCATCCGCCGCCAGCGTGGCGCGCGTCACCTGCCCGGAGTTGTAGTCACCGAAGAAGTAGTTGCCGCGGTACTCCGGTGGGAAGAGGGTGGCGTCGTAGAAGGTGCCGCCGGTGATGGAGCCCCCCAGCGCCTGGGTCGTCGCGGTGCCTCCGCCGCTGCTCGCGTCCGGCAGGCCCGGCTGGGCCACGGTGAAGGTGGTGGTGGTGGGCGCGACCGCGGCGCTGGCGACGTAGAGGCCGCCGTTGAAGCTGGGCTCCCCCACGCCGCTGATGTTGATCCGCTCACCCTTGCGGAAGCCGTGCGCCCCCGTGGTGGTGAAGGTGGTGACGCCGCCGCTGCGCACCGCGCCCGTGGCGGTGAGGTTGCGCGTGTCCACGCCGTTGGTGCGGTACTTGATGAGGGGCGTGATGAAGTTGGCGGGCTGGTTGTTCTCGTAGGCGTTGTAGCCCGCGTGTTCGCCCCTGTTCACGGCGAAGACCTGCTCGTAGCCCGTGCCCACGCTGTTGACCCACAGCCTGCCGGTGCGGGGATGGAACGTGAAGGTGAACGGATTGCGGAAGCCGCGCGCCCAGATGTACTCGTTGTTGGGGCCCACGCCGTCGTTGAAGGGGTTGTCATTGACAGGCGTGCCGTCCAGGTTGGCGCGGCTCACCTTGGCCGCCAGCGACGTCAGGTCGGCGTTCACGCCCGTGCCGTTGCCCAGGTCGCCAATGGACCAGTAGAGCTTTCCGTCCGCCCCGAAGCCGATCCCGCCGCCGTCGTGGTTGTTGCCCGCGGTGGGCAGCTGGGTGACGACCTCCGTGCGCGCCGTGCCCGTGCCGTTGGCGTCCGTGTACCGGACGATGCGCTGCTCGGTCGCGGAGACGGTGACGAAGAAGTAGACGTAGCGGTTGACCACGTAGTTCGGGTCGAACGCGATGCCGATGAGGCCACACTCGCTGTTGGTGTGGACGGCCGGCTCCGTCGCGAACAGCCGGGTCACCAGCGTGGTGTTGCCCGGCTGTGTCTCCAGGGCGCCATCCTTCATGGCCACGGTGCGCACCACGCCGTTCTTGAGCGTGACGAACAGGCGCCCCGAACCATCCGGCGCCCACGCCATGCCGGTGGCCGGCGTCAGGCTGCTGGATGAGTAGTTCGTCTCCGTGAAGCCAGCGGGCACCGTGGCCCAGACGGGGGGACTCAGCAGCAGGAGCAGCAGGGCGGCCAAGGGGTGGGTTCGCATGGCCGCGACGCTACCGCACACGGTGTTGGACCCGCGTCCAACACCGGAAGAATCGCTACCGTGTCGCCGTGAAATTTCGGCGGATGAAGCAGCCCGGACTGCTCGCCTCGGTGGTGGCGGTCTGGAGCTCGTAGGTGCCCTGGAGCGTGGAGGGGGCGGTGGCCGTCTGGGGCGCGGGTGCCAGCACGGTGGCCTGGATGCTGGTGGAGGACCAGGTCGTCGCGGTGAGCTCCTGGGTTCCGGAGAGGTGGAGCTCCAGTCCGGGCTCGCCGTAATAGAAGCCCGACAGGTCGGCGCCGCCCAGCGTCGTTCCGACCCGCGTGTCCGCGTACGTCAGCACGAGCGGCCCCGTGGGCAGCTTCAAGCCCAATGCCTCGCAGCCCCCACCAGGGGGCGAGGTGTCCGCGAACTGGAGCGTGTAGCTGCCTTCAATCGCGCAGCCGCTCTCACAGACCGAGGGCGCGGGTTCACCGCTGCTTCCGCTGCCACAGCCCGGATTTCCCATGCCGCTGCCCATCGTCATCATGCCCACGGCAAGCAGCACCGGAGCGCGGAGGAGCGTCGCGGCCTTCGAGATGCGGGAAGCACGCGGGGATTCGGTGTGCATGGGGCTGGGACTCCAGGTGGGAGCGAGGAGGCGTCAGGATAGCCTGAGGCCTTTCACCCTCGCGCCTTGGAGCCCGGTGACGCCAGGCGGTTCATGGGCAGGGGGCGTCATCGCTTCGACCCCGCACGGCGAATGCCATCACCGCGAGGCTGCACGTCCCGTGACGTCAGCGGACCCGCGACGCGACGGGGAGTCGGGACGCGACCCCGGTGGCGGTGGGCGCCGTCAGGGCCTGGCTGAACCTCCGGGTGCCGTCCGACAAGGGGCCCCGTGCGACCTCCTGCCCGGAGTTGTCGAGCACCTGGGCGAAGACGCGGTCGAACCCCTTCTTGAGTCCCATGGACTCGTGGGGTTCCCCCTTGGAGTCCGCCACCATGTAGAGGGACGAGTCCAGCTCCGGAGGCGGGGCCTCGCCCTTCTCACGGAACAGGTCCTTCATGGCGTTGAGCGATTCGTCGTGGCCCTTGCGGATCTCCCCGCGAGCCATGCCCTTGAAGAGGCCCGGAACGTCGCGCAGGTCCACGTGGACGACGACGATGGGGCGCTGGGCGCGCACGTCATAGATGAACTGGTAGGCGCGCTGGCGCAGCTCGTCCCGGGTGCCCTTGTTGGCGTACAGCACGAGGGTCGGGCGGCCCTGCCCGATGGGGACTTCCTTGCCGAACACATCCTTGAGTTCGGCCGCGCTGGCCGGCAGGGCGGCTCCCAGCAGTCCGAGCAGGCAGGTCAGCAGGGCGGTCTTCTTCATTCGTTGGCTCCTAAGGTTGACGAGGCGCATGGGGTCCACCAACAGCGTCACGTCCACCCTGAATCCCCCAGCCGCGAATTCAATCCGCTGTCGCAGCGTCCGAAGCAGGGGGGCCGACGTAGCGGGCCCTGGGACGCAGCAGATGGCCCTGCTCTCGCTGCTCCAGCACGTGCGCCACCCAGCCCGCCGAGCGCCCCACCGCGAACACCGTGGACGCGGCGCCCTTCGGCAAGCCCAACGCCTCCGCGAGCATCACCAGCCCGACCTCCATCGAAGGCGCTGGATGTCCCGCCTCGCGCATCACCTCCACCACCGCGTGCGCCACGCGCACCCCCGGCGCCTCCGGGCGGACTTCCCGCGCGGCCTGGATGAGCGGGGGCGTGCGTGGATCCCCTCCGGGATACAGCCGGTGTCCGAAGCCCGGCACGGACCCGCCCTGGCGCAGATACTCGGCGACCACCTCCTTCGCCCGCGCGGGCCTTTGGACCTCCGCGAGGAGCGCCTCCACGCGGTCACACGCGCCGCCGTGCTTCGGTCCTGAGAGCGCCGCCATCGCGGCGCCAATGCACGCGTACAGGTCCGCGCCAGAGGAGGCCGTCACCCTCGCCGCGAACGTCGACACGTTCAGCTCGTGGTCCGCGCAGAGCACCAGCGCCTGGTTCAGCAACGCGGGCGCGCGGGGCGACCTGGCGGCCCACGCGCGTGCCAGGGAGTCCGCCACCGTCTTCTCCTGGAGCGCGCGCGTCACCCGTCCGGGGGCTCGCGCCACGCACACCCACGCCGCCAGGTGCCGCAGCAGCCCCCGGGCCCGCGCCAGCTCTTGTTCACGCGGCGCCGCGACGCGCAGCGCATCCCGTGCGCCCAGGAGCGACACCAGCGTCGACAGCACCTCCGCAGGTGGTGTCCCTCGGGGCAGCAGCGCCGCCAGCGCGGAGGGGGCGAAGGGCATGCGCGGCGCGCGCCACGCCGTTCCCCGGGGCTCCGGCAAAACGCCCGACCACAGCAGCTCCGCCACGTCCTCGAAGGACCGGCCCTCGGTGGCCAGCGCCACCGCGGGCTGGCGTCCCCGGTACGCCAGCCCCCGCGCCTCCACGCGCGACACGGCGGAGTCGATGACCGGCTCTCCCCACCGCAGCGCCCCCGCCGCCACCGCCGCGTGTCCCGCCCTGGCGTCATGGCGTGCCTTCAGCCGCTCCAGGTCCGCGCGCGCGTAGCGATTCTCCTTCGTCCCCCGCACCGGCACGCACCTCACCCAGCCGCGGCTGACGTACGTGTACAGCGTCGTGCGCTTCACCCCGAGCAGCGCCGCAGCCTCGCTCGCCGAGACCAGGGCTTCTTCCCGCTCAGGTCGATGGTCGAATCGAGATTGAGAGCGTCCACCCCGGCGTCTATCCATGCTCCACCCACCTCCTGGCTGCGGAGTGTCGACGCAGGCCGGATCCGCTGTCGACGTGTCTTTGCTCCAGGGCGGGGAGGGTCGAACACGGAGGACATTCCATGCACGTGGACTTTGGACGCACGTCGGAGGACTACGCCCGGCACCGCGCGGGCTTCCCGGACGCCTTCTTCGAGCGGCTGCTTCGCGAGGGCGTCTTCCATTCCGGCCAGCAGGTCCTCGACCTGGGCGCGGGCACGGGCACGCTCGCCCGGGGCCTGGCGAAGCGCGGGGGCCATGTCACCGCGCTCGATGTCTCCGCGCCCATGCTGGAGTCCGCCCGGCGGCTCGCCACCGAGGAGGGGCTGTCCATCGACTTCCGGGTGGCGCCCGCGGAGGAGACGGGGTTGCCCTCCAGCGCCTTCGGGCTCGTGACCGCTGGGACGTGCTGGCATTGGTTCGACCGGGCCGCCGCGGCCCGCGAGGCCCTCCGCGTGCTGGCACCCGGCGGGCGACTGGTCATCGCGCACTTCGACTGGCTGCCATTGCCGGGCAACGTCGTGGAGGTGGTTCACACGCTCATCGACACGTTCAATCCCTCACAGGTCGCGCCGTACGTCAGCTTCGGGAACGATGCGGGCGTCTACCCGCGCTGGTTCATCGACGTGGCCACCGCGGGCTTCACCGGCCTGGAGTCCTTCACCTTCGACACGGTCGTTCACTACTCGCATGAGGCGTGGATGGGGCGGGTGCGCGCCAGCGCCAAGGTGGGCCCGGTGCTCTCCAGCGACGAGGCCGCCCGCTTCGATGTCGCGCACGCGAAGCTCCTGGCGGACCGCTTCCCGCGAGCGCCCCTCGCCGTCCCCCACCGCGTCTTCGCCCTCCTGGCCACGCGGTGACGCGCGGCGAGTGACAGATGCGGAGACGCCCGGTGTTCGATCCTCCAGCCACTTGTTTCGCTGGAGGTCACAGACCATGGGCATCTCATTGGACCGTCGCTCCCTCATCCAAGCCAGCCTTGGGCTCACCGGGGGGCTCGCGCTCCTCCGGGGCGCTCCTTCCCTCGCGGCCCAGCCCCCGTCCGGGGCCTCCGCCTCCGCTGCGGCGCCCACGCCCTGGTATGAGCTGGGATTGATGGAGGACCCCATCATGGAGAGCCAGCTCCTCCACTTCCTGGCCGCGACCTACAGCGCCCAGGCGGACATCAGCGAGGTGCTGGACACCGCGCGGCGCGTCGTCCCGGGGGATGACTGGAGCTGGCCCAACGAGTGGGTCCACACCGCCGACCGCATCCGCACCATGGGCGACGCGAGCCTGGCCAAGCGTCACACCCTCAGCGCCGGCAATGCCTATCTGCGCGCCGCCAACTACTACCGCGCCGCCCTCATCCACCACCCCGAGCCCACCCACCCGAGCGTGGTGGCCACCGGGCGCAAGGCGGTGGATGCGTACAACAAGGCCCTGACGCTGCTCCGGATCCCAGGGACGCCGGTGCGCATCCCCTATGAGCGGACGACGCTGCCCGGCTACTTCTTCCGCTCGCCGAGCGCCCGGACCCTCGCGCCGCTGCTCATCTTCCAGCAGGGGCGCGACGCGTGGCCGGAGGAGTCCAAGTACGTCGTGGACGCGGCCCTCGCGCGGGGCTACCACTGCCTCCTCGTGCACGCGCCCGGGCAGGGCATGGCCATCCGCGAGCAGGGGCTGCCCTTCCGTCCAGACTGGGAGAACGTCATCCGGCCGGTGGTGGACTTCGCCGTGTGCATCGCGGGAGTGGACTCGCGGCGCATCGCGCTCCTGGGATGGAGCATGGGGGGCGCGCTGGTGCCCCGCGCCGCGGCGTTCGAGCGGCGCATCAAGATCCTCATCCCCAATCCCGGCGTCCTGAACTGGGGCCAGTCCTCCTTCGAGCAGTTCAACACCTACTTCCCGGACGTGATGCCGCTGCTGGAGAGCGACCCCCGGGCCTTCGACGCGGCCATGGCCCAGCTGATGTCGCAGGTGTTCCTGTATCGCTGGTACATGAAGGACTCGATGTGCAAGCACGGCGCGAGCTCGCCTTCGGACCTGCTCTTCAAGCTGCGCGAGTTCAACAACGAGCCCGTCGTCCACCGCATCCACTGCCGGACGCTGGTGATGGACGGCACCGCGGAGGCGTTCTCCCAGGGACAGGCCCGGCTGCTCTTCGACTCGCTGAGCTGCCCCAAGGACTACCTGCTCTTCACCGCGGAGGACACGGGCCTGCTGCACTGCCAGGAAGGGGCGCAGGCCGTCGCCAACCACCGGATGTTCGACTGGCTGGACGACGCCATCTGACGTCCCGCCTCAGCCCCGGGCGTCAAGCACGACGCGGAAGAGGGCCTCCACCTCCTGGGGCTCCAGGCCCAGCTCCCGGGCCCAAGCGCGGCGCACGGCGAGCAGCGCCTCCTTGCGCGCCGGCTCGTTACCGGGAGGCTGGGCGCGGCGCTGGCGACGGGCCAGCTCCGCGCGGCGGGCGAGCAGCTCCACCAGCTCCCGGTCCAGCTGGTCGATGTGCTCGCGCGGCTCGCGGACCTCCGGGGGGCCCGGCTCCAGCCCAGGGGCTGAGAGCCCCGCCGCCTCCCGCGCCTGGACTCCGGAGGGAAGGACTTCCAGGTCGCGGTGGATGGCCTGGAGCGCCGCGAGCAACCGCCCGCGCGCCTCGGTCGCGAAGGGGTTCTCCTGTTGGATGGCGTTGAAGAGGTGCCCCGCGTCCATGCGCACCGTCTCGATGGTGCGCGAGAGCGCCTTGAAGCTCGCGGGCGCGAAGGGCACGTCCACCGCGGAGCCGGAGTCCACCATCCCCTTGGCCACGAAGAACGTGAGCGCGTGCGTCCGGGCCATCACCCGGTCGTGTCCCTCCGGCGTCTGTTCGATGACCTCGCACCCCAGCGCCTCGTAGAAGCGCCGCGCGCGCGGGGCCGCGTCCGGATGCAGCGGGTTGGGGCAGAGCACGACGCGCATGGGCCGCTCCGCCATCGCGAGGCTCAAGGGCCCGAAGAGGGGATGCGTCCCGACCCAGGGCACCTGGGCCCCCAGCACCTCCGTCAGCGCCTCCACGGGCTTCACCTTGACGCTGCCCACGTCCAGCACCAGGTGGCGCGGCGTGAGGTGCGGTCGCAGCGTGAGCAGCACCTCGCGCATCCGAGGCACCGGCACCGCCACCACCACCAGCTCCGCGCCCTCCAGCAGCTCCGGCACCGAGCGCGCGCGGAGCGGCTCCGGCGGTTCGGCCACCGGGTCCATGGCGCGGTAGCCCAGCTCCGCTGCCTCGAGCAGCGTTCCCAGGGCCCGACCGAAACGTCCGTATCCGACGAGTGCGACTTGCGGCATGCCGCCCAGTCTACGCGGCGCCGCCGGACGGGACACGACCGCCGGGCTCCCCATGCGGGGCGCCCGGCGGCACGTGACCTTCCAGGGTGGGCGGCGGCGGACTACCGGGCGCGGAAGGCTTCCGCGGTGAGGCAGGCGTCGGTCTTCTCCGGGATGACGAAGAACGGCTGCGCGCGGCTCAGGCCCTGGGACACGCCCAGCCAGGGGTCGCCGATCTGCGAGGCGCCGTCATACACGAGCGCCAGCCAGTCGTTCTGCGACGCGGGGAAGGTGTCCAGGGTGTCCGAGTCGTGGTTGAGGTCCTTGGCGTAGGACACGGACTGGATGACGCCGTTGTTGTTGAAGTCCAGGTTGGCGCTCGCGGTGCCGCTGACCTGGATGCCATTGATGCGCACGCCGATGTGGGCCAGGTCCGCCTCCGTGGTGGGGGAGACGGGCGCGAAGGCGGAGACCTCGTTGATGGAGGACTCGCTGATGGAGGCGACGCGCACGCGCGAGTAGTCCAGCACGTTGTCCACGCCGTCCACCCGCAGGCCGTACATCTGGTACTCGTAGTTCATCTGGCTCAGGTAGTTGGGCTTGTAGTTGCTGTCGTCGTTGCCGCCATGCCGCAGGCCGATGTTGTGCCCCAGCTCGTGCATGAGGGTGCCGGCCTGCTGCAGCTCCGTGCCGCCCGCCGGGCTCCAGGCGCCCAGGGTCACGATGAGGTCATGGCCGGGGATGCCGCGCGACAGGCCGCTGGAGCTCGTCGTGCCGTAGGTGTTGGCGAAGAGGGCGTAGTGGAAGAAGGGCGCCCGGCGGGCCGGGAAGTACTTGCTCTTGAGGGTGTCCACGCCCTGCCACGCGGTGTCCAGGTTGGCGATCGCGTCCGCGGCGGCGATCTGCGAGTCCAGCACCAGGTGCAGGTTGATGCCCGTGGTGCCGTTGGGGTTGCTCACCGGCGCGTTGGCGAAGGCCGTCGTCACGCGGTCCAGCGCGGCCTGGGTGGGCTTGCGGTCGGCGTAGTAGTCCACCTCCACCAGGACGTCCTTCTTGCGCGGATCCACGCCGTAGTAGCGCAGGTCCACGCCGCCGTAGCCGTACAGCTCCGCGTAGTCGCTGATGCGGTCGCCGTCCGTGTCCGCGCTGTACGGGTTGGTGCCGTAGCGGGCCTCCGCCGCGTCGCAGATGCCGTCGCCGTCCGAGTCCACGGCGTTGGTGGCGCACAGGTAGACGGGCTGCACGTTGGAGACGCTGTAGTCGGTCCCGTCCTGCGTGACCGTCTCGTACTTGGGCCGGTGGTAGACGGTCACGGTGCGGTAGCCCGCGCGGGTGTAGACGAGCCGGAGCGCCTCCTCGCCGGCGGCGGGCATGACGATCTGCACGTGGTCCGCGCCGTTGTGGTTGCCGTACGCGTCGAAGACGTAGAGGCCCGACGATTCCGTCTTCTGGAACGTGGGGTTGCTGCCGCAGCCGTTGCCGGAGCAGACGCCGGAAGCAACGGTCACCGTCACGTCCTGCACGGCGCTGCCCGAAGACGCGTCGTAGACGTAACCGTAGACACATCCGTTCAAGCCGACGAGTGCCATGGTGGCCGTCAGCAGGCTCTTGTGAAACGTGGACATACATCCCCCTCGGAGGAGTCAGGGGTTGGCATCTCGAGCCAACCGCGACCTTTACGCCGGGGGCCGCGAATATTCTTTTCGCGAGCCTGGATTGACACGAAGGGGTCCGTGTTTTACCTCTAAGGCATCATGAGGCCCGTCTCCATCCATGCCCTGCCGACCCTGAGCGCTTTCGCGCCGGCGGCGGACGTGCGCCTCGCCCCCCGTCACGAGGTTCTGCTCGATATTTGAGCAGGCGGACCGGATGGCTCCGGTGCGCGCCGTGGCTGGTTGCCCGCACGCCGTGAGCGCCGTCTCCGCCTGAGTCGTCCCCGGGGTGTCTTCGTGTGTCCTCGCGCGTTCCCGAGCGGCCCGCCGTGCCGCTGGGGGTCCGTCGTGCGCGGGCGCGCCTGAAGACCTCCGGGGGCCAGTTCCTCAGCCCAACCAGCGCCTCAATCCAACACACCCGCGGGCCTCGCTGCCCGGACGGGAACGGGAGTCTTTCATGTCTCGCACCACGCGCATCGAGCGGTATCGGAACATCGGCATCATGGCGCACATCGACGCGGGCAAGACGACGCTCACCGAGCGCGTCCTCTACTTCACCGGCCGCATCCACAGCACGGGAGAGGTGCACGCGGGCTCCACGGAGATGGATTGGATGGAGCAGGAGCGCAAGCGTGGCATCACCATCACCTCCGCGGCGACGACGGCCTTCTGGCAGCCCCGTCACGGGCGGGAGGCGGGCGTGCCCCACCGCATCAACATCCTGGACACGCCGGGCCACGTGGACTTCACCATCGAGGTGGAGCGTTCGCTGCGCGTGCTCGACGGCGCGGTCGCGGTGTTCGACGCCAGCCAGGGCGTGGAGCCGCAGTCGGAGACGGTGTGGCGGCAGGCGGACCGCTACGGCGTGCCGCGCATCGCGTTCATCAACAAGATGGACAAGGTGGGCGCGGACTTCGCCCAGAGCGTGCAGTCCATGGTGGACCGGCTGGGCGTGCGCCCGGTGGCCGTGCAGTGGCCCCTGGGGGACGGCGCGGACTTCCAGGGGTTCGTGGACCTGGTGCGCCTGCGGCTCGTCCGCTTCGAGGGCGACGACGGCCGCTTCGATGACGACGGGCCGGTGCCTCCCGCCCTGTTGGAGGAGGTGATGGCGCACCGCATGCGCCTCATCGAGGCGTGCGCGGACGTGGACGCCACCGTGCTGGAGAAGTTCGTGGAGGGGCGCGTGGAGGACATCACCGCGGAGGACCTGGAGCGCGCGCTGCGCCTGGGCACCCTGTCGCGGACGCTGGTGCCGGTGCTGTGCGGGTCGGCCTTCAAGAAGAAGGGAGTGCAGATGCTCTTGGATGCGGTCGTCAACTACCTGCCGTCACCCGCGGACGTGGCCGCCGTGGAGGGCTGTGTCCCGGGCACCGGCGAGCACGTCAGCCGTCCCGCGTCGGACGCGGGGCCCCCCTGCGCCCTGGTGTTCAAGCTGATGAGTGACAAGGCCGTGGGCGGCATCGTGTTCCTGCGGGTGTACTCCGGCACGCTGCGCGCGGGCACCGTCCTGCTCAACCCCGTCACCGGACGGCGCGAGCGGGTGGGGCGCCTGATGTTCATGCACGCCAACCGCCGGGAGGAGGTGGGGGAGGTGCACGCGGGAGACCTCTGCGCGGCGCTGGGGCTCAAGGGCGTGCGCACGGGCGACACGCTGTGCGACCCGGAGGCGCCGGTGGTGCTGGAGGCGTTGAACGTGATGGAGCCCGTGGTGCAGCTCGCCGTGGAGGCGCGCTCGCCCGCGGAGCTGCCGAAGCTGGAGGAGGGGCTGCAGCGGCTGGCGGCGGAGGACCCGTCGCTGCGCCTGGGCGTGGACGCGGAGAGTGGCCAGGTGCTGCTGTCCGGCATGGGAGAGCTGCACCTGGAGGTGGTCGTGGACCGGTTGAGGACGGAGTTCGGGGTGGAGGCGCGCGTGGGACAGCCGAAGGTGGCGTACCGCGACACGCTGCGGAGCGCGGTGCGCCAGGAGTACCGCCACGTCCGCCAGTCCGGCGGGCCCGGACAGTATGCGTACGTGGTGCTGGACGTGGGGCCGGCGCCGCGAGGGGCGGGGCTCGTCTTCGTGGACGCCACGAAGGGCGGCACCATTCCCCGGGAGCTGGTGCCCGCGATTGAAAAGGGCGTGGCCGGCGCCATGGCGCGGGGCGTGCGGGACGGCGTGCCGCTGGTGGACGTGGAGGTGCGGCTGGTGGATGGGGACACGCACGTGAAGGACTCCACCCCGCAGGCGTTCGCGGTGGCGGGCTCGCTGGCGCTCCAGGAGGCCGCGCGGCGCGTGGGCGTGCAGGGGCTGGAGCCGGTGATGGAGGTGGAGGTGGTGACGCCGGAGGAGTTCCTGGGCGACGTGCTGGGAGACCTGGCGTCGCGGCGGGGACGGGTGTCGGGGATGGAGGCGAAGGGGGCGGCGCGGAGCGTGTCCGCGCGCGTGCCCATGGCGCGGCTCTTCGGCTACGTGACGGCGCTGCGCGGCCGCACGCAGGGACGGGCCCAGGCCAGCATGCGCCTGGGGACGTACGAGCCGGTGCCGGACGCGCTCCTGTCCTCCAGCGCCGAGGCGCGGGCGTGAGCTGAGGGCCGGGCCCCGGGCTCCCGAAGCAGGGAGTCCGGGGCGGTGTCGTCCCTCCCGAAGGTGCACACCGCGGGACGTGGGACGGCCGCCTTGGAGGGGGCCCGGAAGGAAGGCCGCACCCGCATGTCGATTTTCCGGCCGCTCGTTCGACGCGCTGTTGAAAGGAGCGTCGAGCGCGGCGAGCGGCCTGCCTGGTAGGGCTTGCACCCACGCGCAGGGGTGATTGAGTCCGTCGCCGTGACGGATTCCAAGGCACAGGCCGCGGTCCACGCGGTGTGGAGAATCGAGTCCGCGCGGCTCATCGCCGGGCTCGCGCGCATGGTGCGCGACGTAGGGCAGGCGGAGGAGCTGGCGCAGGACGCGCTGGTCGCGGCGTTGGAGAAGTGGCCGGTGTCGGGCGTGCCGGACAACCCGGGGGCGTGGCTGATGGCCACGGCGAAGCGGCGCGCCATCGACGAGATGCGCCGGCACAAGCTGCTCGCGCGCAAGCACGAGGAGCTGGGGCACGGGCTGGAGGAGGCGGAGATGCCAGACCTGGACGCGGCGCTGGACGACAACGTCGGCGACGACCTCCTGCGCCTCGTCTTCATCTCCTGCCACCCGGTGCTGTCCCCGGAGGCGCGGGTGGCGCTCACGCTGCGGCTGCTGGGCGGCCTGACGACGGAGGAGATCGCCCGCGCGTTCCTGGTGCCGGAGCCGACGGTGGCCCAGCGCATCGTCCGGGCCAAGCGGACCCTGGCGGAGAAGGGCGTCCCCTTCGAGGTCCCCCGGGGCGAGGACCTCGAAGCGCGGCTCGCGTCGGTGCTGGAGGTCATCTACCTCGTCTTCAATGAAGGCTACTCCGCGACCGCGGGGGATGACTGGATGCGCCCCGCGCTCTGCGAGGACGCGCTGCGCCTGGGTCGCATCCTGGCCGAGCTGATGCCCCGCATGCCGGAGGTGCACGGGCTGGTGGCGCTGATGGAGATCCAGGCCTCGCGGACCCGGGCGCGGGTGGGGCCGAACGGCGAGCCGGTGCTGCTGCTGGAGCAGAACCGCGCGCTGTGGGATCAGCTCCTCATCCGCCGGGGGTTCGCGGCGTTGAAGCGTGCGTCGGAGGTGGGCGGCGTCCAGGGCCCCTACGGGGTGCAGGCCGCCATCGCCGCCTGCCATGCCCGGGCCCGGACGCCGGAGGAGACGGACTGGGAGCAGATCGCCGCGCTCTACTCGACGCTCATGCGCCTGGTGCCGTCACCCGTGGTGGACCTGAACAGAGCCGTCGCGTTTTCAATGGCGTACGGCCCCGCCGTGGGGCTGTCCATCGTGGATCGGCTGCTGGATGAGCCGTCCCTCAAGCACTACCACCTGCTGCCGAGCGTGCGCGGTGACCTGCTCCAGAAGCTGGGGCGCCTGCCGGAGGCCCGGGCGGAGTTCGAACGGGCGGCGTCGCTCACGCGCAACGCCAGGGAGCAGGTGCTGCTGCGGGCCCGCGCCGCCGCCTGCTCGGGCGGGCCGTCGTCGTAGACCCCCGTCCGCGGGAGGGCTTGACCGCGGGCTCCCGCGACGAGCTTCCACTGCAGGACACCGGCTGGAACGCGGGCTCTGGGAAGGGGTTGTAGGCACTGGGTGCATGCCTAGGTTGCATGCGTCCATGACGAACGCACCCCATCCGACAGCAGCTCGCCCGACTCGCGTGGCGCATGTGATGTACGGCCTGGAGATGGGGGGACTTGAACAGCTGGTGGTCCGGTTGTCACAGCACGGCCGCGCTCGGGGCATTGAGTCCGTGGTGCTGGCGCTGGGACCGGACGGCCCCGTGCGGGAGCTGCTCCAGCGCGCCCACGTGCCCACGGTGTGGCTGGGAGGGCTGGCGGGCATGACGCCCACGGTGATCCGCCGGCTGGTCCAGGAGGTGGATGCCTTTGGCGCGGACGTGGTCCACGGCCACGACGTGGGGCCCTGGCTCAACGCCGTCGCCACGCGGACCCTGCGCCCGCGCACGCCCGTGTTGGGGACCTTCCATCAGACCGTGGAACCGCGGGGCAAGCTGCGTCCCGCGGCCATGGCCGCCGCCGTCTTCACCCAGTCGCTGGTGGCCTGTGGCAGCGAGGTGCGCGCCAGCCTGGAGCGGTGGAGCCCGAAGCTGCTCACGCGCGTCGTCACCATCGAGAACGGCGTGCCGCTCGAGGTGGCCCTGGGCGCGGAGGCCCGGCGGACCGCGCGCGCGCGCCTGGGCGTTCCCAGGGACGCCACCGTGGTGGGCTACCTGGGCCGCCTCTCCGAGGAGAAGGGGCCGGACCTGCTGGTGGACGCCTTCCTGCGCCACTTCGCGGACGCGCCGGACACGCACCTGGTGATGATTGGCCCCGGCCCGATGGAGGCCGAGCTGCGCGCCCGCGCCGCCGCCTCCCCGCTGGCCGGACGGATTCACTTCACCGGGGCCGTGCTGGAGGCCAGCCGGCTGCTGCCCGCGTTCGATGTCTATGTCCAGCCGTCGCGGCGCGAGGGCCGCTCGCTGTCGCTGCTGGAGGCGATGGCGGCGGGCCTGCCCACGGTGTCGCACGCCATCCCCGCCATCCACGAGGTGCACCGCGACGGCCGGACGTCGCTCCTGGTCGCGACCGGAGACGTGGACGCGCTCGGCGGGGCGGTGAAGCGCCTGGCTCGCGACGTGGAGCTGCGGATGCGCCTGGGGTCGGCCGCGAAGCTCGAGGCACAGCGCTTCTCGCTCTCCACCATGGTGGACCTGTACGCCGGGCTCTACCGGGGGGCCGTCGCTCGCGCCCAGGCGTGAGCGGGAGATCCACGGTGCCACACTCCATCCTCCTCCACGTGCGCAGCACCTGCGGCCTGTACGGCGCGGAGCGGGCCCTGCTGTCCCTGGCCGCGTCCACGCCGGACCCCTGGCGCGCGCAGGTGTGCAGCCTGGTTGCTCCCGGACGGGTGGACGTGCTGTCGGGCGCGGCGCGGGAAGAGGGCCTGGACACCCTGACGCTGGAGGTTCCCGGCCGGTTCAGCGCCATGGCCGTGGCCACGCTCGCCTCGGAGGTGCGCCGGCGCGGCGTGGGGCTGTTGCACGCGCATGACTACAAGTCGCTCACGCTGGCCGCGGCGGCGAGCGCGCTCGTCGGCGTGCCCCTGGTGGCGACGTACCACGGAGACACCGGCGCCACGCCCGCGCTCATCGCGTACGAGGGGCTGGCGCGCGTGCTGGGCAACTGCACCCGCGCGGTGGCGGCGGTGTCGCGCGAGCTGACCGCGCGCCTGCGCCGCTATGTGCGCCGCTCGCCGGTGGTCCACATCCCCAACGCGCTGCCGCTCGCGGACGTCTGCACGGAGGCGGAGCGCGTCCGGGCCCGCGAGGAGTTGGAGCTCGCGCCCGACGCGTCGGTGATCGCGCTGGTCGGGCGCCTGTCGATGGAGAAGGGGCCCCAGGTCCTCCTGGAGGCGATGCGGCGGCTGGCCCGGACGACCGGCGCCAGGGTGCCCACCCTGCTGCTGGTGGGGGACGGTCCTCTGCGTGCGTCGCTGGAGGCCCAGGCGCGCGGGCTGCCGGTGCGCTTCCTGGGGTTTCGTTCGGAGGTGCGGAGCGTGTACGCGGCGGCGGACGCGGTGGTGATGCCGTCCCTGCGGGAAGGCATGCCGCTGGTCGCGCTGGAGGCGATGGCGGTGGGACGGCCGTTGATCGCCTCCGCCGTCGGCGAGCTGCCCCACGTGCTGGGCACGGGGCGCGGCCTCGTCGTGCCTCCAGGCGACGCGGGCACGCTGGCCTCGGCGCTCGCGGGCCTGCTGGCCGCTCCCGGTTGGCGTGCCCGGATGGCCCGGGCCGCGCGAACGTACGGGGTGTCCCATCACGCACCGGAGCGGATGGCGCGGCGCTACATTGAAGCGCTCTACCTGCCAGCCCTGCTCGGCATGCCTGACGCGAGCGCGACGGCCGGGTAGGGCGGTGGCCTGACGGGGACCTCTCTCGCGGTCCGCCCGAACGCGGGAGGAGGCTCAAGAGACCTCTTCGCCCGGGGGCTTCTTGCCCCCCACCGCCACGGCCGGAGCGTTCTGGTAGAGCTCGCCCAGGCCCTCCGCGATGCCTTCCCACGCGAAGGCCTCCGCCATCCGGCGCGCGTTCCGCGAGAGCTTCAAGCACAGGTCGGGTTCATTGCGCAGCCTTCGCAGCGCGGCGGCGAACTCCTGCGCGGACTCGGCGAGCAGGACGTGCTGGCCCTCCACCATGGGCAGCCCCTCCACCGCGAGGCGCGTGGCCACCACGGGCACGCCCGCCGCCGCGGCCTCCAGCACCTTGAGGCGCGTCCCGCTGCCCGCGCGCAGGGGAATGGCCGTCGCCAACGCGCGCGCCAGGTGCGGCGCCACGGACGGCACCGAGCCCGTCACCACCAGCCGTTCATTCTCCAGCGCGCGCACGGAGGCGGGAGGGCTGCGGCCCACCACCATGAGCTTGCCCGGCGCCAGCTCCGACGACACCAGCGGCCACACCTCGCGGGCCAGCCGCAGCACGGCGTCCTCGTTGGGCCACCAGTCCATGGAGCCCACGAAGACCAGGTCGTCGCCGGTGACCTCCCGGTGCTCGAACTCCGGCAGCTTCACGCCGTTGGGCACCACGTGCACCTGCCTCGCCCCCAGGGAGCGCAGCAGCGCGGCGTCCACGTTCGAGCACGCGAGCACGGAGTCCGCTTCGTTCACGCACTCGCGCTCCAGCCGCTCCAGGCGGCGGTACTGCCAGCGCAGGAGCGGGCGCAGCGGCGGCGCGCTCAGGGGCACCAGGCGGGCGAGCAGCTGGCTCTCCACGTTGTGCTCGTCGATGACGAGATGCGCGGAGGGGTTCAGCTCCCGCGCCAGCCGCAGCAGCTGCGCCATGTGCAGGTGGTCGAAGTGGATGATGTCGAAGGGGCCGCGCTCCTCCACCGCGCGGCGGAAGGACTCCCGCGCGCCCTGGCGCGTGAAGCGGATGTAGGTGAGCGGCGTGCCGTGAAAGAAGGCCCGGGTGCTGTGCAGCGTCTCCCGGGGCGCCACGCGCGGCGTGTCCACCAGGTGCAGATGTCGGGTGGGCACGCCCAACCCGGCCAGCCAGCGGGCGAAGCCCTCGGCGTCATTCCCAGGACGATTCAGCGCGAGCACATCCAGCGAGAAGCGCGAAGCCAGCGCGCGCATCAGCTCCAGCGTGCGCAGCGTTCCGCCCGTGTCCGAAGGCAGCGGTACGTAGGGAAGGACGGCGAGGACGCGTCGCACGGTGAAACTCACGCCTGCTTCAGGAGACGAGTGCCGCTCGCCGCGGGCTGCGCACCACGACCTCTGGCTTGGTAAGCACCCAGCGGCACGGGGCCCAGGGGCGCGGCGAGTTTCCCCCCCAACGGGCAACACATCCCGACCCCGGGAGGCCAGGTGATGGCGCATCGCGTCTTCCGAGCAACAGCGGTCTTCCCAGCGGTCGATGCCCCGAGGGCGCCGGGGCTTCAGGGGCCTCGAAAAGCCGCGCTGTTTCCGGCATGAGGGGCGCACGGCGGAACGACGGAGGAGAAGCCATGGGCCTTGAGCAGACGCAGGGGGCCGCGGCGCGCGAGCGCATCGCGCGGCTGCGGCAGGTGATGCGGGAGCGCGACGTGGCGGCGGTCTGGGTACCGTCGAGTGATCCACACCTGTCCGAGTACGTGCCGGACCGCTGGAAGGCCCGCGAGTGGGTGTCCGGCTTCACGGGCTCCATGGGCACGCTGGTGGTGACGGCGGAGGACGCCGGCCTCTGGGTGGACAGCCGCTACTGGGAGCAGGCGGACGCGCAGCTGAAGGGGAGCGGCATCGCGACGGTGCGCACGTCGAACGCGCCCGGGCAGCCGCATCTGGAGTGGCTCGCGGCGAACGTGCCGCCAGGGCGGGCGGTGGCGGTGGATGGCGCGGTGCTGGGGCTGGGGCAGGCGCGGTCCGCGGCTTCGCTGCTCACGGCGAAGGGCGTGGTGCTGCGGACGGACCTGGACGTGGTGGCGGAGGCCTGGCCGGACCGGCCGCGGATGCCCTTCGCGCCCGTGTACGCGCACGAGCAGGCGGCGGGCTCGCGCGCGGACAAGCTCCAGGCGCTGCGCGCGGAGCTGGCCCGCGTGGGCGCGACGCACCACTTCATCTCCACGCTGGATGACATCGCGTGGTTGACGAACCTGCGCGGCGCCGACGTGGACTACAACCCGGTGTTCCTCGCGCATCTGCTGGTGGAGCCCGGGGGGGCGCGCCTGTTCATCACGGAGGGCAAGGTGCCGGACGCGCTGCGCGTGGCGCTGGAGGCGGACGGCATCACGCTCAGGCCGTACGACGAGGCGGCCCGGGCGCTGGGCGCGCTGCCGGCGGACGCGAAGCTCCTGGTGGACCCCCGGCGCGTGACGCATGGCCTGCGGCAGGCGGTGGCGGAGGGCGTGGCGGTGGTGGAGGCGCTCAACCCGTCGACGGTGGCCAAGTCGCGCAAGACGGCCGCGGAGCTCGAACACATCCGCGGCGCGATGGCGCAGGACGGCGCGGCGCTCTGCCACTTCTTCGCCTGGTTCGAGTCGGCGCTGGGCCGTGAGCCCATCACCGAGCTGACCATCGACGAGCGCCTCTCCGCGGAGCGGGCCCGCCGTCCGGGGTTCGTGTCGCTCAGCTTCGCGACCATCGCCGCGTTCAACGCGAACGGCGCGATGCCGCACTACCGGGCGACGCCGGAGTCCCACGCGACGGTGTGCACGCCGGGGCAGCCCGTGCAGGGCCTGCTGCTCATCGACTCGGGCGGGCAGTACACGACGGGCACCACGGACATCACGCGCGTGGTCCCGGTGGGGGAGCCCACGGCGGAGCAGCGGCGGGACTTCACGCTGGTATTGCAAGGGATGATCCACCTGTCCCAGGCCCACTTTCCCAGGGGCACGCGTTCGCCGGCCCTGGACGTGCTGGCGCGAGCGCCGCTGTGGGCGGAGGGGCTGGACTACGGCCACGGCACGGGCCACGGCGTGGGCTACTTCCTCAACGTCCACGAGGGGCCGCACGGCATCTCGCAGACGCTGCCCAACGAGCCGCACACGGCGCTGGAGCCGGGCATGGTGACGTCCAACGAGCCGGGCCTCTACCGGCCGGGGCGTTGGGGCATCCGCATCGAGAACCTCATCGCCACGGTGCCGGCGAAGTCGACGCCCTTCGGGGACTTCCTCCGCTTCGAGACGCTGACCCTGTGCCCCATCGACACGCGGCTGGTGGACCGGAGCCTGCTGTCCGCGGCGGAGGCGGACTGGCTCAATGCCTATCACGCCACCGTGCGCGAGCGGCTCCAGCCCCACGTCCAGGGCGCGGCGCGCGATTGGCTGATGCAGCGGACCGAGGCGATTTGAAGCGGCGCGCAGTCGCGTCCTCGGCGCCACCGTGAAAGGCACGCACCTCTGAACTCAGCAGGTGCGCGCCGCTCGACGAATGCCTTCCGCCGCGCTGGACCTCCCTCCTTCCGCCTGGACATGCTGGGCCCCGGGGGGCGGGTCCCCTGCCTTTGATTGGAAGGGATGCCCATGCGCGCTGCTCGAATGCTGTTGCCGCTCCTGGTGGTCCTTCCCCTCCTGGCGTGTGGCCGCAGCGGTGGCGTCGGGGACTCCTGTGGAGGAGGGGCCTGCTCCGACGGGCTCTCCTGCCAGAAGGGCTTCCCCAACGGCTTCTGCTCCCAGGCGTGCACCGCGGAAGGGGAGGGCGGCGGTTGCCCGGCGGAAACGCTGTGCACGCGCCAGTTTGACTCGCTGCTGTGCGCGCCTGTCTGTGCCTCCCAGTCCGACTGCCGGGTGAACTACGCCTGCAACGGGGTGAGCGGCACGAACGGGAAGGCCTGTCAGGTGCAGCCGTAGCGAGGCCGCGCAAGGTCCTTCCTGATGACGCGCTAGGCTCCGGGGAATGCGCGCCGTGGAATGAAGGACCCCACAAGGTGAAGGACTTCTTCGGCGTAGTGGTTTCCCACATCCCGGACCGCCTCGGGACCACCGCTCCAGACCTGTAGCAGTCCATCGGGCCTGTTCCTTTCCGGGGACAGGCCCTTTTTGCGCTCATCGTGTCTGGTTGGATTTTTGAAGTGAGCGCGGCGCGTCAGTGGGGTGAAGCCAGACAGACTCCCGGGTCGACGTTGCCCAATTGTGACAAAGGCAAACATCCGAGCGATGTCTGGTTGGAAAATTACGCACAGGTTAAACTGTGAGATCTTTATTTCCAGATCTTCGCAACTCAATGAGAGGCGTTTGGATAATCGGGGCAGGAAACACAGCCTCCACCGAGGAATCCCCGAATGAGCCTCTCCGCGACCACGTCCCAGCGTACGAATTCCGTCTTCTCGAATCGTTCCCAGGGAGTGACGGCGAACGCGGTACTCAGCGGTTCGAACCCGAACGCCATCCTGTCGCAGTACAAGCCCACGGGCGCCTCCGCGCGCACGGCGGCGCAGGACGGCCTGCAGCCGGGCGTGGCCGCGTCGACGAAGATGGCGCAGACGGATCTGGCGCGGCTGCAGAAGTTCAAGGGCAACATCGAAGCGGCGGCGCAGAAGTACGGCCTGCCCCCGGCGCTGCTGGCGGCCATCGCCAGCCGTGAGTCGCGCGCGGGCGCGGCGCTGGACCGCAATGGCCGCGGCGACGGCGGCAACGGCTTTGGCGTGATGCAGGTGGACCGCCGCTACCACACGCCGAAGGGCACGCCCACCGGTCAGGAGCACATCAACCAGGCGGCGAGCATCCTCAAGGGCTTCGTCAACGACATCAAGAAGGCCCACCCGAACTGGTCCGAGGCGCAGCAGCTGCGCGGCGCGGTGGCGGCCTACAACTCCGGCCCCGGCAACGTGCGCACCCTCCAGAACATGGACGTGGGCACCACCGGCAATGACTATTCAAACGACGTGTGGGCGCGCGCCCAGGCGCTGGCGCCGCACTTCGGCGGCGCCGCGACGAACACGTCCACGACCGACACGGGCAACACGGCGCGGCCGGGGCGCACCACGGACAGCTTCGAGCCCGCGGCCGCGAACGCGAACGGGAAGAAGACGTGGACCTCCGCGCCCTCGCTGGAGCAGGTGAAGGCGGGCGGCCACAACCTGCGCGAGGGCATGCAGGGCGCGGCGGTGAAGCACGTCCAGCAGATGCTGGGCATCCCGGCGGACGGCAAGTACGGCCCCGTCACCAAGAAGGCCGTGGCGGACTTCCAGAAGGCGCACGGCCTGAAGCCGGGCACGGCGGAGGGGCAGGTGGGCCCCACCACGCTCCAGACGCTGGAGAAGTCCAACGGCCCCGGCAAGACGGACTCCACGAACAACAACGGCGCGGTGCTGGGCAACGGCGTCCGCATCAACACGAACGACCCCACGCTGAAGAAGCTGGCCACCGCGGCCCTGCGCAACGGCGAGACGGGCTACTGCGTGCGCACGACGCTGGACAACATGAGCCGGCTGGGCATCCCGAACACGCCGGGGGCGACGGGCAATGATCCGAACAACCCCCGCGGCGGCATGGCGCAGATGCTGCGCAAGGGCTGGGAGTCCATCCCCTTCCCGGGCGCCAAGCAGCAGACCATCAAGAGCCCCTACGGCAACGCGACCGCCAACGTGGTGTCCGCGGCCCAGTACAAGAAGCTGGTGGAGCAGGGGAAGGTGCCGGACGGCGCCATCATCTTCCAGTCGCGCCACGGCTGGGACTACAGCGGCGGGTCCAAGGGCAACGACATGGGCATCGTGCGCGACGGCGGCAAGACGACCCACAACTACAAGGACATGAGCTCCATCATCTATTCGGACTGCAAGGAGGTCGTCATCCTGGTCCCGAAGGGCGCCATCCAGCGCGACTGATGCGCTCCTGAACGCGGGTGTCCCTCCCAGGCCCGGTCCGCAGAGTCGGGCCGGGCTTTCTTCATGGGGACGCGGGCGGCGGACGCGGCGCGCCGTCCTTCACCAGCAGCTCCGCGCCCAGCTTCTTCGCCGCGTCCAGGAACTCGTCCCCCAGCTTCGTGCCGCGCACGGCGCGTGACAGGGACAGGGCGCCATACATGAGCGCGATGGCGGCCAGGGCCTTCTCCCGGCGCCGCGCCCCGGGCCCCAGCAGCTCCCCGAAGGACTGGACGAACTCCTGGAGCTCCGACTCCAGCGCGCCTCGGTAGGGCTCGCCCGCGCGCGACACCTCCGCGGTGATGCTGGGCAGGGGGCAGGTGGGCGTGACGCCGTCGCGGTGCTTGCGCGACAGGTAGCGCTCCATCACCTTCAGCGCGGGCGCCTCCGGCGCGTCCTCCTTCGCCTTGCGCAGGAGCACGTTCCACACCGCGCGGGCGGTGCCCCGAAGGGTCTCCGTGAACAGGTGCTCCTTCGAATCGAAGTGCCCGTAGAAGCCGCCCACGGTGAGCCCCGCCCCCTTCATCACGTCCAGGATGGAGCTGGCCTGGATGCCCCGCTCCACGAGCAGCGTGGCGGCGGACGCGAGGATGGCGTCGTGCGACTTCTGCTTCTGCTCCGTCTTCTGGGTCATGATGGATGATGGAAGTAATATTCCGACCATCATCGGTCAAGGGACCCGGGGGGACGGCCCGGCCGGCCGCCCCCTCGCGGCGCGGGCCTACGGCTTCTTCTTGCGTGAGCCGTCCTCGTAGAAGGTGTCGTCCTCCACCAGGCCGCCGTCCGGGTTCCAGCGCTTGCGCGCGGTGACGCGGCCCTTGGCCCACTGCGAGTCCTCCACGAGGACGCCGTTCTCCGCCCACACCTGGCGCTGGCCCTCGGCGTCGCCCTGGACGTAGTGCTCGCGCGACTGGGGGCCGCCGTCGGGGAGGAAGGACTCCGTCAAGCCGTCGGGCACGAAGCGGCCCCGGCCGTCCTCCATGGCCAGGTTCTCGCGCTGGCGCAGCGAGCCGTCGTCCAAGAAGAGGGAGTCCACCGCGCGGGTGCCGGTCACGACGAACTCGCGCTTGCGCTCGCCGTTCTGGAAGTACTCCACGCGCTTCACCTTCTGGCGGTCCTTCCAGGTGGTGACCTGCTTCTTCGCGCCGTCGTTGAAGTACTCCGTCTCGTCGCCCTCCTGCTTGCCCTGGACGTAGGTCGTGGAGCGGCGGGCCGTTCCCTCGTAGAACTCCGTGCTCACGCCGTCGCGCAGGCCCGCGGCGAACGCGGTGGTGCCGGTGCGCTGGCCCTTCGAATCGAAGGACTCCGTCACCCCCTGGCGCAGCCCGTCCTTCAAGGGGATGACGGCGCGCTTCTGGCCATTCGGGTGGAAGAACACGAGCGGCGAGGGCCCCTTCCAGGGGCAGTCCTTCGTGCCCGCCTCGCGCGAGGTCTGGAGGCCGCAGCCCGCGCTCGTCAGCCGCCCGGTGTCGTCGTAGTCCGCGAAGCTGCTCCGGGCGTCGTCCGGTTGCCGGTCCACGCGCCGGGACACCTTGCCGTTGGGGTGGTAGCGAAGCTCCTCGCCCCGGGCGTTGTCATCCACGTACTGGGCGGTCTCCACCAGCCGGCCTTCTTCGTAGCGCTTGAAGCCGCCCTGCCGCTTGCCGGCGCGGTACTCCTGCTCCACGGCGCGGCCGCCGGGCCAGCGGCGCACCTCCCAGCCGTCCTGCTTGCCGTTCTTGAACGAGACGGTGTGCGTCTCCTCCTTCGTGTCCCGGTCCAGGCAGCGCACGGTGCCGGTGAGGGTGGCGGTGGAGCTGCCATTGTCCAGGTTGATGGGCTTGCCCTGGAACGTGCAGTCCGCGATGGCCCACGCGGGCGCGGAGAGCAGGGGCACGGACAGCAGCAGGAGACGCATCACGGGAGGCGCGCGCATGGAGGGTCCACGAGGTGGGGAGGCCGGAGGTTCCCGTCCACCCTAGCCCCGGCGCCCGCGCCCTGGAACGGCTCCCGGGCCCACGCCCGCCATGTGCATGGCGAGGGGGCCCGGGAGGGGAGGCTCAGCGCGAGGCGACGGCGGGGGATTCCGGCTGGGGCTCCACGGTGGCCTTCGCGGCGGCGATGGCGGCGTTGATGTCCAGCTTGCCGCCGGTGATGACCTTGCCCTTGAGGTCCGGGTCCTGCTCCACGGTCTTCAGGATGAGGTCGCGCACCTGCACGGCGGTCAGGTCCGGGTTCTCCGCGAACATGCGCGCGGCGGTGCCGGCCACCGTGGGCGTGGCCATGGAGGTGCCGCTCATCTCCTCCCAGTCGTTGCCGGGGACGGTGCTGAGCACGTCCTCGCCCACCGCGGCCAGGTCCACCACCTTGTCGCCGTGCGACGAGAAGCGGGCCAGCTTGTCGTTGTTCCGGTCCATGGACGCCACGGTGATGACGTTGGGCAGGTCCACGTTGGCGGGCATGTCCGGCACCTTGTTCATGTTGCTGCCGTTGCCGTTGGCCGTGGCCGCGACCAGCAGGATGTCCGCGTCCGCCAGCTTCTGGATGGCGGCCGTCCAGCGCTTCTGCGACGCGGCGTCGCGGTAGGAGTCGCCGAAGCTCGCGTTGGCGGCGCGGATGTTCACGCCGTGCTCGGTCTTCATCTTCACCAGGTAGTCCACCGAGCGCTCGAAGTTGGTCAGCAGGTCCGCGCCGTCGTACAGGCCGCCCACGCTGAGGATCTTCGCCTTGCCGGCCGCGATGCCGGTGTTGCCCTCGCCGTTGTCCTCGGCGGCGATGATGCCCGCCACGTGCGTGCCGTGGTCGGTGCCCTCGCCCTTGAACGGGTCGCCCTTGCCGGTGCCCACGTTGAAGCCGTGGATGTCGTCCGCGATGCCGTTGCCGTCGTTGTCGATGCCGTCCCCGTCAATCTCCCCGGGGTTCGTCCACATCGAGTCATCCAGGTCGGTGTGCTTGTAGTCCACGCCGCCGTCGATGACCGCGATGACCGGCTCACCCGTCAGCTTGGGCTTCGGCTGGGACGGGTCCACCTTCTTCGCGTCGAGGACCTTGTTCGCGTCCGGCTTCACCGCGACGTTGGAGCTCCCGAAGGTGAAGGCCGACGCCGGGACGCTGGCGCCCGGAGGCGTGGGGCGGCCCGTCGGGCGGTCCACGAAGTTGGTGGGACGCGCGCCCTTGTTCTCGAAGCCGTCACGCACCGTCAGGGGCTTCGCCTTGGGCGCCTCCGCGCGGGAGGTCTCCGAGCGGGCGGTAGGGGCGATGGAGGCGGGCGACTTGCGGTTGATTTCCATGGTGTTCCTCCGGGGGGCTGCGGAACAGACCTACGACCTCCTACATTGTCGCAGCGCGCCACCGAAAGTTTCGTCGCGATGGTTTTTCCCGAGCGCCCCGGGCGGCCGGGTGGGTGGGGTGGGCGTTAGAGACGGTCCATTTCCAGCTTCCAAGGAGGACGTATGAGCCAGGAGCAGTGGACCGCCATCGACCGCTACATCACCGACCACATGGTGGCGCCAGACGCGGCGCTGGACGCGGCGCTGGAGGCGAGCGCCAGGGCGGGGTTGCCCGCCATCAACGTGGCGCCGAACCAGGGGAAGCTGTTGATGCTGCTCGCGAGGATGCACGGCGCCCGTCGCATCCTGGAGGTGGGCACGCTGGGGGGCTACAGCACGCTGTGGCTCGCGAGGGCGCTGCCGCCCGGGGGCCGCATCGTCACGTTGGAGGCGATGCCGAAGCACGCGGAGGTCGCCCGGGAGAACATCGCCCGCGCGGGCCTGTCCGACGTGGTGGAGGTCCGCGTGGGCAGCGCCCTGGACACGCTGCCCCAGCTGGAGAAGGAGGGGCAGGGGCCGTTCGACCTGACCTTCATCGACGCGGACAAGGTGAACACGGCGGCGTACTTCGCGTGGGCGCTGAAGCTGTCGCGCAAGGGCAGCGTCATCCTCACCGACAACGTCGTGCGCAAGGGCGGCATCGTGGACGCGGCCAGCACCGACGCGAACGTCCAGGGCATGCGCCGCTTCTACGAAGCCGTGGCCGCGGAGCCCCGGGTGACGGCCACCGCCGTGCAGACGGTGGGCAGCAAGGGCCACGACGGCTTCAGCCTCGCGCTCGTCACGGGCTGAGGAGGCGGCGCGGTTCGTCGCAGAGCGCCTTCACGGTCCGGCGCAGCCAGACGTGCGCGGGATCGCGGTCGAAGCGGGGATGCCACACCTGCGCGACGACGATGGGGGACAGCGGCAGGGGCACGGGCCGCTCCCTGACGGGCATCAGCGTGGAGACGGCGCGCGCGAACCCGCCGTTGACCACGGCCAGGGCCCCGGTCCGCGCGACGAGGGCCGCCGCGGCGAGCAGGTTGGGCACCACCGCCGTCACCCGGCGTTCGTGGCCGTGCTCCTCCAGCACGGCGTCCAGGGGCGTGCGCAGCCGGCCCCGCCGCGACACCACGACATGCTCCGCGCGGGCGAAGCGCTCCAGCGTCATCCGCCCCTTCGCGAGCGGAGACGCGCGCCCCACCAGGCAGACGGAGGGCTCCTCACCCAGCCGCTGCACGCGGATCTCCGGGCCCAGCGCGCCCTGCACGCCGATGTCCAGGTCCACCTCGCCGTCGCGCAGGGACTCCACGTCCTCCGTGCCCTCCGCGACGAAGCGCAGCGTGAGGCCCGGGGCCTCTTCGCGTGCCCGCTGGTAGAGCGCATTGCCCAGCAGCGGGATGACGCCGTCGTTCACCCGCAGCGTCAGCGTGCGCGTCAGGCGCTCCGGCGCGGTGGGCGTCCCGGGAGAGAGCAGCGCCGTGGCGTCCCGCACCACGGCGCGCACCTGTTCCCGCAGGGCCAGGGCGCGGGGCGTGGGCACCAGTCCCTGGCCCGCGCGCACCAGCACGGGGTCCCCCAGGGCGGTCCGGATGCGCGTGAGCGTGCGGCTCATGGCCGGCGCGCTCAGGTTCAGCCGTTCAGCGGCGCGCGCCACGCTGCCCTCGCGCAGGAGGGCATCGAGCGCCACGAGCAGGTTGAGGTCCAGGCCAGCCATCGGCCCCATCCTAATCGTGGGGGCTTCACGGGGCGCGCACGGCGAAGAGGCAGTCGTCGTCCTCCCAGGACAGGGCCACCACCGCGCGGACGGTGGGCAGCAAGGGCCACGACGGCTTCAGCCTCGCGCTCGTCGTGAGCTGAGGAGCGGCGCGGTTCGCGGCGGAGCGCCTTCACGGACCGGAGCGGTCGGATGTGCGCGGGAGCGCGGTCGAAGCGGGGATGACACACCTGCGCGGCGACGATGGGGAGCGGCGGTAGGGGCTCGGGCTTCTCCCTGAGGGGCATCCGCGTGGGGACGGCGCGCGAACCCGCCGTGGGCCGCCACGACGAGCAGGTTGGGCACCACCGCCGTCACCCGGTGTTCGTGGCCATGCTCCTCCAGCACGGCGTTCAGCGGCGTGCGCAGCCGACCCTCCGCGATACCACGACATGTCCGGCGCGGGCGAGGCGCTCCAGGGCTTCGGATGAGCGTGCGCGGAGGTCTCCAGGGATTTTTTGGGACGTCGTCGGGCCCGTTCCCTCTTTCTCCTCGAGTGCATGGGCAGCCTGGCCCGGCGGATCGTTGTGCGCATCCCATGCACGCCCATCACGCAGTGGCCGGGTCCTGGATGGGCACCGCCGTGATTCAGCCTTGCGTGAGGGCGGCTCTGGCCCAGCCCCACGGGAGTCGACGACGGGGGCGGAATTGTCATCCCAAATGAAGCGAGCGTTCTTTTCCCATAGGGAGGTTGCGACATGGACAGGCGGATGAAGTTGTTGGCGATGCTTGGAACGGTGCTCTTCGCGGCAGGGTGCGGTCCCGATGCGGCAGCGGACACGGACGAAGCGGGCGGCCCTGTTGAGGCCGCTTCCGCGTGTACGGACGCATGCAACCGAAAGTACGCGACGTGCACCAGTCGCTGTCCAAGCTCGGGTGCTGCCGGTGTCACGTGTACCGTGGCCTGTGCATCAGCGAAAATCAGCTGCACGGCAGGTTGCAGCTCCGTCACGGCCGACGCAGAGCGGGAATAGTCTCTCTTCGTGCCGTCGCGTCGTGGAGTCGTGGACGGCGCCCGGGACTGTCTCTCCTCGAGCAATGCCTTGAGGATGGCGAGCCTGGTCCACGCGTCTCGCTGCCCACGCGCGGGAGGGCAGCGAGCGCCACGAGCGGGTCGAGGTCCAGGTCCGCCATGGGCCTCATCCCAGCCGTGGGGCCTTCACCCGACGCGCACGGCGAAGAGGCAGTCGTCGTCCTCCCAGGGCAGGGCCACCGGGATGTAGCCGTGCTCCGGCCGCGCGACGTGGGCCGCGAAGTCCGGGCTCATCCGCACGTTGTCCGCGACCAGGATGGCGCCGGGGCCAAGCCTGGGCTCCAGCAGTCGGAGCAGCGGCAGGTAGAGCGGCTTGGCGCCGTCGAAGAGCACCAGGTCGATGCCGTCCGGCATGTCGTGGCGAAGCGTCTCCATCGCGTCGCCCTCGCGGAACTCCACCAGGTCCACGAGCCCCGCGCGGGTGAGGTGCTCCTTCGCGCGGCGCACCTTCGCGGGTTCGTACTCCGTGGTGATGAGGCGCCCGCCGCCGCTGTCGCGCAGCGCCGCCGCGAGGTGGAGGGTGGAGAGGCCGAACGACGTGCCGAACTCCACCACCGTCCTCGCGCGCCGCGCGAGGGTGAGCGCGTAGAGCAGCCGGCCCAGCTCCTCCGACACCGGCAGGTAGGCCTCCGCGACGCTGGCGTAGAAGGCGCGCGGGTCGCGGTGCAGCGCGTCCGCCCGCGCCTCGGGAGAGAGGGCGCTGAAGGGCGCGAGCACGGCGGCGTCCGTCTTGCGCGCGTCGGCGAAGAGGTGGGTGAGCAGGGTGGCGACGGGGGGCGAGTGCAGGGTCGAGGTCATGCCCTCACCGTGCGCCCGCGCCTGCTCCGGCACCAGTGCACCGGACGCACGGCCTTCGTGCGCCCGGTGCAGGTGGAGCGGGACTACCAGACCTTCACGCGCTTCTCCGGCGTGAGGAAGAGGCCCTGGCCGGGCTTCACGTCGAAGGCGGGGTACCACGCGTCCAGGTTGCGCACGGTGGCCGCGCGGTACATGCCGGGCGAGTGCCCATCCGTCACGAGCAGCCGGCGCAGCAGCGGCTCCCGGAACTTGTTGCGCCACACCTGGGCGAAGCCCAGGAAGAAGCGCTGCTCGCCCGTGAAGCCGTCCAGCGTGGGGGCGGGCTGGCCGGCGAGCGACATCACGTACGCGTCGTGCGCGATGGAGACACCCGCCACGTCGGCGATGTTCTCACCCAGCGTCAGCTCGCCGTTCACGTTCATGTCCGGCAGGGGCTTGTAGGCGTCGAACTGGGCGGCCAGCGCCTGCCCCGCGGCCTTGAACTGCGCCAGGTCCTTGGGCGTCCACCAGTTGGACAGCTTGCCCTTCGCGTCGAACTGCGCGCCCACGTCATCGAAGCTGTGGACGATTTCATGGCCGATGACGGAGCCGATGCCGCCGTAGTTCACGGCCGGATCCGCGTTCGGATCGAAGAAGGGCGGCTGGAGGATGGCGGCCGGGAAGATGATGGAGTTCTGCTGCGGCGAGTTGAGCGCGTTGACCTCCTGCGGCGTCATGAACCACTCCAGCCGGTCCACGGGCTTGCCCAGCTTGGCGACGTTGCGGTGGTGCTCGAAGAGGCTGGCGCGCTCTGCGTTGCCGAAGGCGTCCCCCTGGATGACCTCCAGCGCGGAGTAGTCGAGCCACGTCTCCGGATGCCCGATGCCCACCTGCACCGTGCCCAGCTTCTCCTTGGCGCGGGCCTTGGTCTCCGGCGACATCCACTCCAGCGCGTCGATGTGGCGGCCCAGCGCGGCCAGGATGTTGCGCACCATCACGTCCGCCTCGGCCTTGGCCTCCGGCGGGAAGTGCTTCGCCACGTAGCGCTTGCCCACGGCCTCGCCCATGGCGCCGTTGGTGAAGTCCACGCCGCGCTTCCAGCGCTCGCGCAGCTGCTGCGCGCCGGACAGCGTCTTGCCGCTGAAGTCGAAGCTGGTGTCCACGAAGGCCTTCGACAGGAACGGCGCGCCGCGCATGATGGCGTGGAAGGCGAGGTAGTCCTTCCACACCGGCAGCGGCTCGCTGCCCACGAGCTTCGCGATGCCGGTGATGGCGCTGGGCTGCCAGACGATGAAGTCCTTCTGGGGCGCGAGGCCCGCGCTCGCGAAGTACGCCGTCCAGTCCAGCCCGGGCGCCTTGCGCGCGAAGTCCGCCTGCTTCCAGGGGTTGTTCACCTTGGCCACGTCCTGCGTGTCCTGCGCGGCCCAGTGGACCTTGGCGATCTTCACCTCCAGGCCGTAGATGGCGCGCGCCTTCGCGTCGGCGTCGGCGATGCCCGCGTTCTTCAGCTGCGCGGCGATGTGCTGCTGGTACTTCTCCCGCACCTCTTTGAAGCGCGGCGTGTCCTTCAGGTAGAAGTCGCGGTCCGGCAGGCCCAGGCCGCCCTGGAGGATGTAGGCGGCATAGCGGCTGGGGTCGTTCAGGTCCTCCGCCACCCAGAGGCCCAGCAGGCGCTCCGTGGTGCTCTGCCCGGTGTTGAGCGGATCCACGTCGCTGCGCAGGGTGGTGCCCAGCAGCGTGGCCAGGTCCTTGCGGTTGGCGACGGCGGCGATGGCGTCCAGCCGCGGCTTGAGCGGGGTCGCGCCGCGGGCCTCGATGGTGGCCTCGTCCATGAAGCTGGCGTAGTAGTCACCCAGCTTGCGGTCCTCGGTGCCGGGGGCGGCGTCCGACTGCGCGGCGGCCTCCAGCAGCGCGCGCGTCTGCTGAGAAGCGTCCTCGGCCAGCCGCGTGAACATGCCGTAGGCGGAGCGGTCGGGAGGGATCTCCGTGGTGTCCACCCACTTGCCGTTGACGTAGCGGTAGAAGTCGTCGCCCGGCGCCACGGAGGTGTCCATGCCCGGCGTGTCGACGCCGAAGGTCCCGAAGTAGGGCTTGGGCTGGGGCGCGGGCGCCGGGGCTGGGGTGGTGGCGGCCTGCGTCGGCGGCGGGGTCTTCTCCGCGGTCGCGGAGGACGCGCATGCGGTGATGAGCGCGGACGCGCAGACGCCGAACGTCATGCGCGCGGCGCCAAACGGCGGTCTGGAACGAAACGACATGGAGACTCCTGGATGGGCCCGAACGGGGTGACGTACTCTGGCGCACACGGGCGCGTCGCCAACAGCACAAACGCGGGTTTCATCCCGGCCATTGCGTTCCGCCCGCGTTCCCTGCCGCGGCGCTTCCACGGAGGTGCAGCGCTCCGGGCCCCGTGGGACCGGACGGACGGACCGCGGAGCCTGGACCCGGGGCTCCGGCAATCACAGCCGGCGGCTCACCGGACGGGGTCGCCCTTGAACAGACATGGAAGCGCCGACCGCACACCCGCAAGGCGGACGGAGAAGTCATGATTTGAATGAAGTGCTTTTAATTCGTGTCTGTCCGTTGACTGGAAAATCAACCCATCCCTATCGTGTTCGCGCCTTCCTCCCCCAGCCGCCTCCGAGGTGCGTCAATGGTGCGGAAACTCCCTGCGTGGTGCCTGCGATTGCCGGTCCTCCTGCTGTCCCTGCTCGTGCCGCTCGTGGGTTCGGCGCTGCCCCTCCGGGCCACGGTGGCGCGCACGGCGCTCGCGGGGCTGCCGACCACGGGCTTCCGGTTCGTCGACATCACGGTGGGGGATGGCACCGTCCTCAAGGCCAACTACATCGCGCCGACGACGCCGGGCCCCCATCCCGCGGTGATCTTCATCTCGAGCTGGGGGCTCAACGACCTGGAGTATCTGGCCCAGGCGAATGCGCTGGCCCAACGGGGCTATGTGGCCCTCTCCTACACGCCGCGGGGCTTCTGGGCCTCGGGCGGGGGCATCGATACCGCTGGCCCGGCGGACATCGCTGACGCCTCGCGTGTCATCGACTGGATGCTCGCCAACACGCAGGCGGATGCCTCTCGCATCGGGCTCGCCGGGGTCTCGTATGGCGCGGGCATCTCCCTCATCGTCTCCGGGTTCGACTCGCGGGTGAAGGCGGTCGCGGCGCTCTCCTGCTGGACGGATCTGGTGGCGTCGCTGTTTGGCGGGGAGACCCGCCGGCCCCAGGCGGTGGCGCTGCTGGATGTCGCCTCCCGGCTGCTGGGCAGGCCCAGCGCGGAGCTGCGCACGACCATCGACAACTACTACGCCAACCGCGACCTCGAGGAGATCATCGCCTGGGGCAAGGTGCGCTCGGCGTCCACCTACGTCCAACGGATCAACGCGAACGCGCCCGCCATCCTGCTGGCCAACGCGTTTGGCGACAGCCTCTTTCCGTCCAACCAGCTCGTCTCGTTCTACGGCCAGCTCACCGGGCCCAAGCGCCTGGAGCTCGCCCCCGGCGACCATGCCGTCGTGGAGGCCACCGGCCTGGCGGGGCTCCCCAATCACGTCTGGACCAGCGTGACGCGCTGGATGGACCAATACGTGGCGGGCGTGGACACCGGCATCTCCCGCGAGCCGCCCGTGGTGCTGCGCACCAACACCAACGCCGCGGAGGGCTATGCGTCCTGGGCCAGCATCTCCTCGGGGGTGCAGCGCCATGGGCTGGGGGCCATCCGCCTGCTGGATGGCACCGGCCCCCTGGGCGGTGCTCCGACGAGCGGTAGCTCGAAGGTGATCTGGTCGGGCATCGACACCACCGCCGACGCGGGCGTGGTGCTGCTGACCAACGGGCTCCAGGCGCTGACGGGCATCCCGCCCGTGGTCTGGCTGCCGGGCGTCAGCCGCCTCAACGCGGGCGTCTGGACGTCCCCCGTCATGGCGCGCGGCACCTCCATCCGGGGCTCCGCCACGCTGCGCCTGCGCGTCACACCCTCCACCTCCGCGGGGACGGTCGTGGCCTACCTGTACGATCTCGTGGGCGACTTTGGCGGGCTCATCATCCATGTGCCCCTCAGCTGGAAGGGAGCCACGCCGGGGATGCCGCTCGACCTGGACCTGGTGTTCCCGGCCACGGCCTATGACGTCCCGGCGCTGCACCGGTTGGCCCTCGTCGTCGACACGGAGGACCCGCTCTACCTGGACGCCAACACCACCGGCGCGACGCTGTCGCTGGGGGGGCCGTCCTGGCTGGACCTGCCGGTGCGCTGAGCGGTGGCGAGGAGGGGCGCGTCGAGGCGCCCCTCCGTCGTTCCAGCGGGCCTGTCCGGTGTGTTAACGCTCCCGGCGCGCATGGAAACCGCAGCCTCGGAACGCACCCGCTTCACCCTGCTCGTCCTCGCCGGCGGCATCCTGGCCCTGTTGCTGTCGCACCACCCCGCCATCCTGTCCGGCCTGCGGCTGGTGCAGGGGGACGAGGGCGACGTGCGCTTCAACCACTACGTGCTGGAGCACGGGTGGCGCTTCGTCTCGGGGGATCCGGCGCACGCGCGCTTCTGGGATCCGCCCATGTTCCACCCCGAGCCCAACATCGCCGCGTACTCGGACGTGCTGCTGGGCGTGGCGCCCTTCTACTGGGTGTGGCGCGCGCTGGGGCTGAACGCGGACCTGTCCTGGCAGGCGTGGGCGCTCAGCATGGCGGTGTTGAACTACGCCGCGGCGGTGTGGCTGCTCAAGCGCGGGTTCGGCCTGCGCGCGGGCCCCGCGGTGGTGGGCGCGCTGCTCTTCACGGCGGGGGCGCCGCGCATCAACCAGCTCAACCATCCGCAGCTCGAAGGCCAGTTCTTCTCGCTCCTGGCCGTGGGCGCGGTGCTGGCGCTGACCCGGCCGGAGACGGACCGGCGGCGCGGGGTGGCGTGGGCCGGGTTGCTGGTGGGCGCGTTCGTGGCCCAGCTCTACGCGGGCTTCTACTGGGGCTGGTTCCTCTTCTTCTTCCTGCTGCTGGCGTTCCTCGCCGGGCTCGCGTTCCCGGACACGCGCGGGCGGCTGCTGACGGCGCTGCGCCTCCACCTCCCGGCGCTCGTGGGCTTCGGCGTCGTGGGGCTGGCGCTGCTGGTGCCGCTGGTCCTGCACTCACGCCAGGCCATTGGCTCGGTGGGCCTGCGCAGCTTCTCCGAAGTGTCCCACATGGTGCCGCGCATCTGGAGCTGGTTCTACGTGGGCCAGGACAGCTGGCTGTATGGCTGGACGAACGCGTTCTCCAAGTTCCAGCGCATGCCCATGGCGTGGGAACACCGGCTGGGCCTTGGCTTCGTCACTCCCATCCTGGCGGGCATCGGCCTGTGGCAGGCGCGCTCGCGGCCCGCGGTGCGGGTGCTGCTCGTCGTGACGGTGGCCACCCTCATCGTGGCCTCGCGCTACGCCGGTGGGGTCACGCCCTGGTGGCTCGTCTTCCACGGCGTGCCCGGCGCGGCGGCCATCCGGGCCCTGGCTCGCATTGGCGTGTGGCTGCTGGTGCCCGCGAGCGTGGGGCTGGCCCTGTTCCTCCAGCAGCGGCTCCAGGCGGGCCGCACGGCGCTGGCGGTGGGCCTGGGCGCGCTGTGCCTGCTGGAGCAGGGGCTCTCGGGCCCCGTCTATGATCGCTTCGAGTCCCGCGCGGACGTGGACGCGGTGGCGAGCCGGCTCGGGCCGCCCTCGGCCTGCGGCAGCTTCTTCTACGCGCCCACTTCCGGTGAGGCGCAGGAGTGGAAGTACCAGCTGGATGCCGTCTGGGCGTCGCTGGAGCGGGGCACGCCCACGGTGAACGGCTACTCCGGCAACTATCCGCAGGGCTGGAAGCTGGAGGACAACCGCCGCTTCGACGCGAAGGACGCCGCGCGCCAGGACGCGGCCCTGGAGAACTGGATGCGGTCGCGGCGGCTGGAGCCCGCGACGGTCTGCCGCATCGAGGTGCCGGCGCGGCGGTAGGTCCGCCGCGCCCGCGCCCCCGCGCCTACTTCGCGACGGTGGCGTAGTCGCCCTTGAGCGCGACGCCGGTGACGAAGCTGCCGGCGTGGCACTCGATCTCCGTGGCGCTCTTGCCTTCGACCTTCTTGTAATAGCTGACGATGTTGATCACCGCGTTGGCGCCGTTCTTCTTCGCGCCCTCCTGCAGGGAGATGAGCGCGGAGAGGGCGGCCCACTTGCAGGCGTAGTCGTCCGACTTGCCCACGCCATTGGTCTTCTTGTTCGTCACGTCGTTGCCCAGCGTCTTGAGCACGTTGGGCGTCTTCGCTCCGTCCAGGTAGAACTTCACCGAGCCGTCCAGCTTCTCCTTCGCCTCGGGCAGGGCCAGCACGTCCGCCAGCTTGACCTTCACCACGGTGTCGCGCGCCAGGGCGGGGCTCGCGGCGGTCAGGGCCAGCAACAGGAGGGCTTTCTTCATCGCGGGATCTCCAGACATCAAGGCCAGCGGCGGAAGATCAACGACGTGTTGATGCCGCCGAAGGCGAAGTTGTTGCTCATCACCAGGTCCGTCCGCAAGGTGCGTCCCTCGCCCATGACATAATCCAGGGGCGCGCACTTCGGATCCACGGCGTCCGCCGTGAGGTGCAGCGTGGGCGCGAACCACTCCGAGCGCATCATCTGGATGCTCATCCACGCCTCCAGCGCGCCGCAGGCCCCCAGCGTGTGGCCCATGTAGCTCTTGAGCGAGGAGATGGCGACCTGCTCTCCGAAGACGAGCCGCGTCGCCGCGCTCTCCGCCACGTCGCCCGTGTCCGTCGCGGTGCCGTGCGCGTTGACGTAGGGGATGGCGGAGGCCGGCACGCCCGCGTCCTCCAGGGCCAGCCGCATCGCCTCCGCCATGGTGTCCGCGTTGGGCTGGGTGACGTGGCGGCCGTCGCTGTTGGTGCCGTACCCCAGCAGCTCCGCGTGGATGGTCGCGCCGCGCGCCTTCGCGTGCTCCAGCTCCTCCAGCACCAGCGTGCACGCGCCCTCGCCCAGCACCAGCCCGTCGCGCTCGGCGTGGAAGGGGCGGGGGGACTGGTGCGGCGCCTCGTTGTGCTTCGTGCTGGTGGCGAAGAGGGTGTCGAAGACGGCGGCGCCGGTGGCGTCCAGCTCCTCCGCGCCGCCCGCGAGCATCGCCACCTGGCGGCCCAGCTTGATGGCCTCGTACGCGTAGCCGATGCCCTGGCTGCCGGAGGTGCACGCGCTGGACGTGGTGACGATGCGCCCGGTGACGCCAAAGAAGACGCCGATGTTCACCGCCGCCGTGTGGGACATCATCCGCAGGTACGTCGTCGCGGTGATGCCCTCGGTCGTCTTCTCGGTGATCATCTTCCCGAAGTCGCCCATGTTCTCCGGCGTCCCCGCGGAGGAGCCGTAGGCGATGCCCATCTTCCCGCTCTTGACCAGCGCGTGGCCCAGGAGGCCCGCGTCCTGGAGCGCCAGCTCACTGGCCCGCGTCGCCATCAGCGCCACGCGGCCCATGGTGCGCGTCGTCTTGCGCGAATAGCTGGAGGGGGGCAGCTCGAAGGGCGCGGCGGGCGCGCCCAGCCGCGTGTGCAGGCCTTGGTACTGCTTCCAGGGCTCCATCACCTGGACGGCGTTCTGGCGCGCGCGCAGCCGCGCCTCCACCGTGGGCCAGTCATGGCCCAGGGGACTCAGGGCACCCACGCCGGTGACGACCACGCGCTTCATCCGACCATCCCTCCGTTCACGGAGATCACCTGCCGCGTGATGTAGCCCGCGTCCTCCGCCATGAGGAAGCTCACCGCGGCGGCGACCTCCTCCGGCTTGCCCATGCGGCGGGCGGGGATGATCTTCAGCGCCTCCTCCAGCACCTCCGGCGGCACCATCTCCGTGTCGATGAGGCCCGGGGCCACGCAGTTGACGGTGATGTTCCGCTTGGCCAGCTCCACCGCCAGCGCCTTCGTCGCGCCGATGATGCCCGCCTTGGCGGCGCTGTAGTTCACCTGCCCCCGGTTGCCCATCAGCCCGGACACCGACGCCAGCGTGACGATGCGGCCCGGCTTCTTGCGGCGCACCAGCGGCATCGTGAGCGGGTTGAGCACGTTGTAGAAGGCGTCCAGGTTGGTGTGGATGACGCTGTCCCACTCGTCCGCCGTCATGGAGGGGAAGGCGTTGTCGCGCGCGATGCCCGCGTTGCACACCACGCCGTAGTAGCAGCCGTGGGCCTCCACGTCCTCCAGCAGCGCCTTCTGCGTGGCCTCGCGGTCCGCCACGTCGAACTGGAGCACGCGCGCGTCGCGGCCCGCCTCGCGCACGCCCGCCGCCACGGCGTCCGCCTCGTCGCGCCGGCTGCGGCAGTGCACCACGACGTCGTAGCCGTCACGGGCCAGGCGCAGCGCGATGGCGCGGCCGATGCCGCGGCTGGAGCCCGTCACCAGCACCGTCTTGTCACCCATCTGTGTTGCCCCTCCTCACGACGTCCTGCCCCGGTTGCGGCTCGAAGACCGTCAGCGCCGCCGTGGCCACCTGCTCCGTCCCCAGGGTGAGGGTGCAGTCGAACTGGCCCAGCCCGTTGTCCGCGGAGAACTGGCGGATGACCTCGACGCGCAGGCAGTCCCCCGCCTTGAAGACGGGGCGGCTGCATTGATAGCGGCGGGTGCCCAGGAGGAAGCCCACCCGGGGCGTCTCGCCGCGCTGGCGCGCGTGCCACCCGGCCCAGGCCGCCACGGCCTGCGCCATGTATTCGATGCCCACCCAGCCGCCCACGGCGCCGCCTTCGAAGAAGAGGCTGTCCTCGCGCACCGTGACCTCCGCGACGATGGAGTCCGTGTCGCCCTCCAGCACGCGGTCGAGCAGCCGCATCCGTCCCGCGTGGGGCACCAGGTCCGCGATGGGCAGGTCGATGGGGGTTCGCATCAGCCGCGCTCCAGCACGAGGGCGGCGTTGCTGCCCCCGAAGGCGAACGAGTTGCTCAGCACCGCGCGCACCGGCCGCCCCAGCGCCTCGCCGGGCCTCACCAGCGACAGCGCCGGCAGCGACGGGTCCACCGCGCCGTCCCAGAAGTGCGCGGGCAGCTGGCCCCGGGGGTTGTCCGTGAGGGTGAGGTACGCGAAGGCCGCCTCCAGCGCGCCCGCGGCGCCCAGGGTGTGGCCGGTGAGCGGCTTGGTGGAGCTGGCCTTCACGTCCGAGCCCAGCAGGGCGTGCACCGCGCGGCTCTCCATGGCGTCGTTCTGCACCGTCGCGGTGCCGTGCAGGTTCACGTAGTCCACCCCGTCCGGCGAAAGACCCGCGCGCTTCATGGCCTCCTGGATGGCGGCCATGGCGCCCCGGCCTCCCGGCTCCGGCGCGGAGATGTGGTGCGCGTCGGAGGACTCACCCCAGCCGGACAGGCGCACCGGGCCCGGCTCGCGCGTCATCAGGAACAGCGCCGCGGCCTCCCCGATGTTGATGCCATGGCGGTGGGCGCTCATCGGGTTGCAGCGCTCCTCGCTCACGGAGTCCAGCGCGCGGAAGCCCGCCACGGTGAACCGGCACAGCGAATCCACGCCGCCCGTCAGCACCGCGTCCACGGTGCCCGCGCGCAGCATCCGCGCCGCGCTCGCCAGGGCCTTGGCGCTGGAGGAGCACGCCGTGGAGATGACATAGGCGGGGCCCGCGGCGCCGAGCACCCGCGCGAGCGCCATCGCCGGGGAGCCCAGCTCCTGCTGGTCCAGGTGGAAGCGGCCCGGCATCACGCCCGTGGCCACGTGGTCCTGGATGGCGGACTCGCTCTCCCCGATGCCGGACGTGCTGGTGCCCAGCACCACCGCCACGCGCCCGGGGCCGAAGCGGTCCAGGGCGGCGTCCACGGCGGGGCGCACCTGCGCGAGCGCCGTGAGCAGCAGCGCGTTGTTGCGGCTGTGCTGCGACGGCGGCAGGGCGTCCAGCGCCGCGAGCGGGCGGGTGACGACGCCCAGGTGCAGCGGCCGGTCGGCGTACCCTTCATGGAGGGCCACGCCGGACGGGGTGTCCGCGAACAGCGCCTGGGACACCTCCTGCTTCCCGGCGCCCAGCGCACAGACGAGGCCGAGCTGGTTGAGGAAGACGGGAAGCATGGGGGAAGTCACTCGTCCGCGACGCGTGAGTCGATGGTGAGCCGGTAGTGCTCGGAGAGGTTGGTGAGCTGCGTGCGCCCTGCCCAGCGCGGCTCGCCATCGTAGCGCACCGTCACCCATTCCCTGCCGTTCTTCGACAGGGTCCGCTGTCCCGGCCCATCCTCCAACGTCCAGCCAGCGGGCAGGGCGGCGCGCACGGCGTCGGCCGGCCAGTAGACGAGCTCCACGTCCCGGAGCACCCAGGCGGCCTGGAACTGGGCGGGCAGGCGGGGGTCGCGCTCCTCCTGGAGCGTGGCGCCGTCCCAACCCAGCGTGAAGACGCGGTGGTTCATGGCCAGGCCCACGAGCCGCAGCGCCTCCGCGTCCACCTCCATCAGCGCCTCCAGGGAGCGGGGGCCGCCCGGGTCCGCGTCGTGGGCGAACGTCAGGCGCTGGGTCAGGCTGACCGCCGCGCCCAGGGCCGCGGGCGGCAGGCGCAGCTCCGGCAGCGGCTCGCCGGGGGCGGCGGGCCTCGGCCGGGGCGTGGTGGTGCACGCGGCGAGGCCCGCGAGGAGCAGGGCGGGAATCAGGCCGCGCACAGGGCCTCGAGGACGCTCAGGCGCCGCTTGCTCTCCGCGACGTAGGGGTTGGTCGTGTCCCACGCGTACCCGGCCAGGATGGCGGAGATCATCCGCCGCACGTCCGGAGACGGGTTCGGGTGGAAGATGACCTGCTGGAAGCCGCCCGCGTACCAGGACTCCACGAAGGTGCGGAAGGTGTCCACGCCCGCCTTGAGCGGCCGCGCGTACTCCTTCTCCCAGTCCACCGGCTCCCCCGCGAAGGCGCGCTGGATGCAGGCCGCCGCGAGGCTCGCGGACTTGAAGGCGATGGTGACGCCCGAGGAGAACACGGGGTCCAGGAACTCGCCCGCGTTGCCCAGGAGCGCGAAGCCCGGGCCCCACAGCGACTTCACGTTGGCCGCGTAGCCGGTGAGCTTGCGCGCGGGCGTATCCCAGACGGCGTCCTTGAGCAGGTCGGCCAGGGACGGCGTCTCCTTGACGATGGCCTGGAGCCGCTCCGTGTCTGTGCCGGTGAACTGGTCCAGGAACTCCGTCTTCGCGACCACGCCCAGCGAGCAGCGGCCGTTGGAGAAGGGGATGGTCCAGTACCAGACGTGCACGTGCTCCGGGTGCACCGTCACGCGGATCTTGTTCCGGTCGAAGGAGCCGGGCGGCGTGCGGTCCTCGACGTGCGTGAAGATGGCGCCGCGCTTGGGGAAGTTCGACGGCGTCTCCAGGTCCAGGAGGCGCGGCAGCACGCGGCCGAAGCCGCTCGCGTCCAGGAGGAAGCGCGCGCGCACGCGGTACGTCTCCCCTTCGGGGGAGCGCGCCGTCACCTCCGGCTGCTCGCCGGAGACGTCCACGGAGAGCACCTCGTGGCGGTAGCGCACCGCGGCGCCCTGGCGCTCGGCGGCCTTGGCGAGCACGTGGTCGAAGTGGGCGCGCTGCACCTGGAAGGTGGTGCCCCAGCCGGCGCTGAACTTGTCGCGGAAGTCGAAGTCCGTGTAGCGCTCGCCGCGCACGAAGGCCGCGCCGTTCTTGTACTGGAAGCCCGCCTCCACCACGTCCTGGAGCATGCCGGCTTCCTCGATGTAGGCCATGCTCTGCGGCAGCAGGCTCTCGCCGATGGAGAAGCGCGGGAACTGTTCGCGCTCCAGGACGAGGACGTCACGGCCCTGCTTGCGCAGCAGGCCCGCCGCGACGGAGCCCGCCGGGCCCGCGCCGATGATGAGGATGTCCGCCGATTCCGTTTTCAATGTGTGGCTTTCCCGTCAGGAGGTCTGAAGCAGGGGGTGATGATCCAGATGGTGACCTCGCCCAGGAGCATGGCGAGGCCGAAGGAGCGCAGGGCGGGCGTGGCCGACAGGCCCAGCAGGCCGAAGGACAGGAGCGTGCTCACCCCGGCCAGGGCCACCGCGAGCCACGCGGAGCCGTCACCCGGGTGCTCCAGGAGGAAGATGCCGTAGTCCACGCCCATGCCCAGCAGCAGCACGAGCCCCAGCACGGTGAAGAGCTGCAGCGGCGCGCCCGCCCACCCGAAGGTGGCGAGCGTCAGCAGCGTGCCCAGCACGGAGGGGATCCACGCGCGCCACGCCTCGCGCCCGAAGCGGGCCACCAGCGTGAGCAGCACCGCGACATACCCCGCCACGATGAGCCACCCCATGATGAGGCGATAGCGGCTGAGCAGGCCGGAGATCTCCGCCGTCTTGTCCACCCAGCGGATCCCCTCCAGCCCCCGAGCGGCCTCCGCCAGGCGGGGCAGCACCTTTGGATCATTGAGGCCCCGCAGCATGAGGACGCTGTACTGCTGCTTCCCCAGGTTCCCCAGCCACTGCTGCCGGATGGCGGCGGCGGCGGGGCCCGCGAGGAAGCGCGACGGGGTGAGCGGCTCCTCGGCGAACGCGGCGCGCGTCGGCGCCTCGCCGGTGGAGGCGCTGACGGCGGCCACGGCCTGCGCCTCCGCGCGGGCGCTCAGGGCCGCGTCCTCGCGCTGCTGGGCCTCGGAGGGGAGCCAGTCCGACACGGCGCGGTAGCCCGCGAACACCTTGTCCGCGATCAGTGTGTCCAGCTGCCGCTTCAGCGCGGCCTCGCGCGCGAGCACCTGCTCGTCGCTGTCGCCCTCCACGAGGTAGAACTGCGCCGGGCTGGGCAGGCCCAACAGCCGCCCCAGCTCCCGCTGATCCGCGATGAGGGGCGCGGGCGCGCCCTGCAGCTGGCGCAGGTCGTCCCGGGGCTCCAGCTTCCAGATGCCCACGGCGACGAGCACGGTGAGGATCGCGGCCGTCGCCCACCAGCCCCGGGTGGACGCGATGCGCGGCCAGCGGGTGATGGAGGCGGAGAAGCGCTGCGCGAAGGGGGTGATGGGCAGGGCGCCCGTGTCCATGGCGGGGAACCAGAACACCACCGTGAGGAACGCGGCGGTGAGGCCGGCGGCGGAGAACACCGCCATCTGCCGCAGGCCCGGGAAGGGCGCGACGCCCAGGGCCAGGTACGCCACCACGCTGGTGACGAGCGCGAGCACCATGCCCGGCAGCAGCGAGCGCATCACCGGGCCCCGCTCGGAGGGGGCCTTGCCCTGGCGCGCGGCGAAGTAGTGGAAGCCGTAGTCCTCCGCCACGCCCACCAGGCTGGAGCCGAACACCAGCGTGAGCAGGTGCACCCGGTCGAAGACGAGCGCGGTGACCGTGAGCGCCACCGCGCAGCCCAGGGTGAGCGACACGCCCACGAGCAGGATGGGCCGCAGCGAGCGGAAGGTGAGCCAGACGAGCAGCAGCACCGCCGCCAGCGACCCGAAGCCGATGGTGGACATCTCCCAGCTCGCCTGCGCGGCGGCGGCCTCCGCGTACAGCGGCACGCCCGCGGCCACGAGCCGCCCTCCGGGCACCGCGGCCTCCACCTGGGCCCGGGCCTTCTCCACCGCGGCGGTGACGCGCGAGCCGTCTCCCAGCGCGAAGGCGGACACCTTGCTCTTCCAGGTGAGGAGCACCCACTCGCGGCCCTCGCCGGACAGCCACAGCCGCCCGTCGCGAGGCCGGGCGGAGGTCTCCGCCGCGCGGGCCTGCCACCAGTCCGGCCACATGCCCAGCGGATCCGCGTTCCAGTCCGTCAGCTGCGCGCCCGCGGGCTGGTACAGCTTCATCAGCGCGGTGCCGCCCAGCTCCTCCGGGGTCGCGCGAGTGAGCCACTGGCGCTGCGCGGGCGTGAGCAGCCGGTCGCGGTAGGGGCGGTAGAAGTCCACCGCCTGTTCCAGCGCGGCGGTGCCCAGCACCGCGGGCTCCAGGTCGTCCGCGGACGCCTCGAGCACGCGCGTGGCCTCGTCCGCGGCGCGCTGCGCGGAGGGCCAGTCCTTCGCGCCCACCAGCAGCACCAATTGCCGGCCGGCCTCGTCCGCCAGCTTGCGCATGGCGGCGTCCACCTCCGGTGCCTGCTCGTCCTCCGGGAGGAGCGCGAGCACGTCGGTGTCCAGGTGGGCGTTGCGCCAGAAGTGCACCTGGTGCGCGCCCACGGCGAGCACCACCAGGGCCCAGAAGATGGCCAGCTTATTTGCCAAGGCGTTCGGTTTCCGTGGCGTCGGGGGGAGGCGTCCGCGCCAGCTGGTCGAAGACGATGACGCTCACGTCTCCGCGCGTTTCATCCAACCGCACCTGGCGCACGTAGCCGTCGCCCTCCAGGTGGATGTGCTTGAAGACGCGCGCGAGCCCCGCGTCCGTGGGCGTCAGCTCCAGCGTCCAGCCCGCGGCGCCCACCAGCTCCCCCTCCACCGTGAAGCGCTTCTGGAGGGCGGCCACGTCGCCCGCGAGCAGCGAGAAGAGCAGCTCGTTCACCGCCGCCAGCGCGGGCTCCTTCGCGGAGTCCAGGTGGTAGGCCGCGCCGCCCGTGCCCTGCTCGGCGCTCAGCGACTTGCGCGTGACCGTCAGCGTGGAGGCGAACGGCGTGCGCGTGTTCCACAACACGCCCTGGTCGCGGGCCAGGAGGAAGTCCCCCTTGGACACCAGCGGCTTCTTGAAGCCCGCCACGGTCTTCTTCTGTTCGAACTGCCCGCGGATGAGCGGCGCGTCCAGCAGCCGGGCGCGCACGTCCTTCACCAGGTCCGCGGCATGGGCGCTCACGGACAGGAGCGCGAAGGTGAGCACGAGCAGGGGTCTCATTCGGGCCACACTCCCAACTTCTTCCAGAGGATCTCCGGGCAGACGAACTGCATCTCACCCGTCTTGAGGGACACCGCCACTTGCAGCGTGTGGGCCTGGTTCACCTTGCGCCCGGTGTCCGCGTCGCGCAGCAGGTAGTCGAAGCGCAGCCGGTTCTCCCATTCGGTGATTTCGGCGCGCACGATGATGCGCTGCTTGTAGGAGATGGGCGCGACGTACTTGAGCTTCATCTCCACCACGGGCCAGCCGTAGCCGGACTCGCGCATCTGGGGCCAGTCGTAGTCGTGGCGCCGCAGCAGCACGGCGCGCGCCAGCTCCAGGTACTTCACGTAGTGGCCGTGCCAGACGATCTCCATCATGTCGAGGTCGTGGAACGGGGGATCGATTTCGAGCTCGCAGCTCAGGTCAGGCTTCATGCAGCCTCCACTCGCGGTGGCGGATGGCGGTGAGCAGGCCCTGGAGCTCCGTGTCCAGGGCCCGGTCCTCCACCAGCAGGGGGATGCGCGCCTCCAGGTCCGCGTGCATCGCGGCCAGCGCGGGGCCGGGCTTCGCGTCCGCGTCCAGGCGCTGGCGCAGGGTGACGCCCTGGCGCGCGGCGATGAGCATCGCCGCCGCCACCTGTTCGGTCAGCTCCAGGACGCGCAGGCAGTCGCGCGCGGCGATGGTGCCCATGCTCACCTTGTCCTGGTTGTGGCACTCCGTGGAGCGGGAGAAGACGGACGCGGGCATCGTCTGCTTGAGGGCCTCCGCGGTCCACGCGGAGACGCTGATCTGCGCCGCCTTGAGGCCGTGGTTGATGGCCGCGCGCGCGCCGGTGGAGGCGGAGAGGTTGGCGGGCAGGCCGTGGTTGAAGCGCGGATCCACCAGGAGCGCCAGCTGACGGTCCAGGAGGTCCGCCACGTTGGCCACCGCGGTCTTCAGCCCATCCATGGCGAAGGCGATGTGGCCGCCGTAGAAGTGGCCGCCGTGCAGCACCCGCTCGCCGTCCGGGTCGATGAGCGGGTTGTCGTTGGCGCTGTTCAGCTCGTTCTCGATGAGCGTGCGGAAGAACGGCAGCGCGTCCTCCAGCACGCCGATGACGTGCGGCGCGCACCGGAGCGAATAGCGGTCCTGGAGCCGCTGCTCGTTGCGCGGCGGCTTGTCCGACACCAGGTCCGCGCGCAGCCGCGCCGCCACGCGCTGCTGGCCCGCGTGCGGCTTGGCCGCGAAGAGCGTCTCGTCGTAGTGGTGCGCGTTGCCGGCGCTCGCCAGCACGTTGAAGGCGGTGAGCCGCGTGGCCAGCCGCGACAGGTACTCCGCGCGCTCCCACGCCAGGCACGCCAGGGCCGTCATCACGGCGGTGCCGTTCATGATGGCCAGCCCCTCCTTGGGCCGCAGCTGGAGGGGCGTGATGCCCAGCGCCGGGAGCACCGCCGCGGCGGGCTTGCGCTCGCCCTGGTGCCACACGTCGCGCTCGCCGCAGAGCACCGCCGCCACGTACGACAGGGGCGTGAGGTCGCCGGACGCGCCCACGGAGCCCTCCGCGGGGATCAGGGGCAGCACGTCGTGCTGGAGCAGCAGCTCCAGCTGGGTGAGCAGCGCCACGCCCACGCCGGAGAAGCCCTGCGCCAGCGAAGCGAGCCGCGTGGCCAGCACCGCGCGCGTCTCCTCGGGCGTGAGGAAGCGGCCCGCGCCGATGCCGTGGTACGTGTAGAGGTGGTGCGGCAGCTCCGCGACCAGCGCGGGCGGGATGGACACCGTCACGGAGTCGCCGTAGCCGGTGGTGACGCCGTAGATGACGCCGTCCTCCGCGAGCAGCCGGTCCAGGAACGCGGCGCCCCTGGCGATGCGCTGGCGGAAGCCGGGGTCGGTGCCCAACCGGGCCGGGCGCTCCCGCCGCGCGAGCGCGCCCACGTCCTCGAGCGTCAGCCGCCCGCCGTCGAAGCGCACCGGGGTGTCAGAAGGTAGGGGGCTTCGCGGAGACATTCACCTGATCCCAGAAGGGAAAGAAGTTGAACCAGTCATAGGGCGCGCGCTGGAGGAGCGCCGTCACCCGGCCCACGTAGTGGCGCGCGCAGTCGGTGAGGGCGGCCTCGCGCTGGCCCCGGGGCAGGGTGACGCGCTCGAACAGGCGCTCGAAGTGGATGGTGTAGCCGTCGCCTTCATGGATGCAGCCCAGCAGGTAGAGCGGACACTTGAGCAGCGCCGCCAGCACGTAGGGGCCCACCGGAAATGGCGCCGGGTGGCCCAGGAAGTCGACGCGCACGGTCTGGCTGGCATTCACGGGGATGCGATCTCCCGCGATGACCACGAACTCGCCGGCCTCCACGCGCTCGTTGAGCGCGACGGCGGTGGCGGGGCCCATGTCGGTGACCTCCATCAGCCGGAAGTCATTCTCCGGGTTGAGCCGCTTGAGCAGGCGGTTGAACTGCTCCGCGTGCAGCGTGTGCACCAGGATGTTGAGCTTCACCTCGCCCCGGCGCTCGGCCATGGTGCGGCACAGCTCCAGGCAGCCCATGTGCGCGGTGACGATGACGCCGCCCCGGCCCGCCTTCGCGGCCTGGTAGAACTCCTCGCGGCCCTCGGTGCGCACGCGCTCGAAATGGTAGCGCCCGCTCACCGCCAGCAGCTTGTCGAGCATGGTCTCCGCGAAGGCCAGCACGTGGCGCACGCTGTCGCGCCCGCGGGGCGGATGCCCCAGCGCGCCCGTGGCGGCCTGCATCCGCTCCAGGTACTGGCGCGACGCCTGCCGCAGCGAGGGCCGGCTCAGCCAGTGCACCAGCACCACCGGGTAGAGGCAGACGCGGAAGGGCCAGCGGCCCAGCAGCCGGTGGATCCAGTACAGCACCCAGATGCCGGCGACGAAGGTGGTCTCTCCCATCTCCGCCCAGTGGCGGGACTTCATCGCACCACCTTGCGCCACAGGAGCAGGGGCAGCCGGGGCAGCATCCCGAAGAAGAGCCGGGCGTGCATGCCGGAGATGCGCACGTTGTCCCAGAGCACGTCGAAATGGGAGATGCCGTCGGTGGGGTAGCGCACCCGGGTGGGCTGGTTGAGGATGCGCATGCCGCGCCAGAACAGGCGCACCAGCACCTCCACGTCGAAGTCCATCCGCTTGCCGATGCGCACCGAGTCGATGAGCGCCACGGTGGGGGCCAGCGGGTACACGCGGAAGCCGCACATGGAGTCGCGGATGGCGAACGACAGCGTGTTGATCCACACCCAGATGTGCGTGGCGTAGCGGCCGTACAGCCGGCCCTTGGGCACGGACTCGTCGTAGACGGGCGTGCCGCACACCAGCGTGTCGGGGCTCGCCTTCGCCAGCTCCAGGAAGCGCGGGATGTCGTTCGCGTCGTGCTGGCCGTCCGCGTCAATCTGGAGCGCGTGGCTGTAGCCCCGCGACCGGGCCGCGCGCAGGCCCGCCATCATCGCGCCGCCCTTGCCCTCGTTCTGGGGCAGGCGGACCACCTCCACGTGCGAGCTGTCCTCGCGCGCCAGGCCGTCCAGCACGGCCGCGCAGCCGGGCTCGCTGCCGTCGTCCACCAGCACGCACGGCAGCCCGTGGCTTCTCACGGCCTTCACCACCGCGCCCACGGCCTCGCCGTGGTTGTAGACCGGAATCACCGCGCAGACCTTCATCCCACCCCTCCACCCAGCACGATGCGGCCGCTGGCGTGCGCGCCCACGTCCGACGTCAACTTGAAGCCCAGCCGCCCGGACTCCGCCGCCCAGGTGAGCTCCAGCGTCAGGTGCGCGCCGGGCGGGATGACCTGCTGGAACTTCACCGTCTCCAGCCGTAGGAAGTCCGGCGGCAGCGCGAAGTGCTCGCGGCCCAGCAAGAGCGCCCACTCAATCTGGACGACGCCCGGCAGGATGGGCGAGCCCGGGAAGTGCCCGTCGAAGTACGGCGAGCTCGCGGGGACCTCCACCGCCAGGAGCACGCGCTCGGGGGAGCGCTCGCGCACGCGAAACGGGGGGCGCTTCGGATCGAAGAGGGCGGTGAGCGCCGCCTCGGTGGACTTGCCCTGGGAGTTGACCGGCATGGCCTCCAGATACCGGAACCGGCGCGGCAAGGCACTGGAGTCGAAGTGCGGGGCCAGCTTCTCGCGCAGCGCCTGGTTCAGGGAGCGCCTGCCCCCCGACTCCTGGAGCCGCCAGCCCTCCGCGTCCGGCACCCCCACCACCGCGAGCACCACCCGCTGGCCCTCCGAGAGCGGTAGCACCCGCGCCTCGCGTAGCAGCCCCCCGTCCACCAGCGTCCGCTCCATGGCGCTCAGCGAGACGCGCTTCTCCTCCAGCTTGAGCAGCCGGTCGCGGCGCCCCAGGAGCTGGAAGCCGCCGGGGACGGGCCGCGCGCGGTCCTCCGTCGTGAACCACGCGCCTTGGGGCAGGTCCAGGTGGGGCGAGCGGACGCACAGCGCCTCTTCGTCGGCGCGCACCTCCACGCCCGGCATCGTGCGCCACGAGGCGTCGTCATCCGTTTCGCGCCGGCGCCACGCGACGCCGCCCGTCTCCGAGCTGCCGTAGACCTCCACCGGCGCCCGGCCCAGCCGCTCGCGGCAGGCCTGGAGCGCCTCGAGGCTCAGCGGTCCTCCCGAGGAGAACAGCCCGCGCAGGTGGCCGCGCACGGGGGACCAGTCCATCGTGGACGGCAGGCGCTTGAGGTGCGCGGGGCTCGCCACCAGCAGCGCGGGGCCCGGCTGGAGCGCGGCCACGATGTCCTCGGGGTAGGGCAGCGCGTGCGCGTCGAAGACGCGGCCGGACGCCAGCGGCCACAGCACCCGGAACAGCAGGCCGTAGATGTGCTGGTGCGACACGGTGGAGAGCACGGGCACGTCCCCCAGGTCCGCGTCGAACAGCGCGCCCAGCGTGGCCACCTCGCGGGACAGCTGTGACAGGCGCTTGGGGATGGCGGTGGGTTCGCCGCTGGAGCCCGACGTGTAGACGACCAGCGCGGCGAGGTCTGGCGACAGCCGCTGGAAGTCGCGGGGGCCGGACTTCGCGGGCGACAGCGGCGTCAGGCCCGGAGGGGCCCTGACGGCGAAGGCGTCCACGTGGGGGCGCAGCGCCTCCAGCGTGGCGGGGCGCGCGTCCGCGGGGAGGTAGACGCAGGCGCCCGCGTGCCAGGCCCCCAGGAGCGCGCTCGCGAAGTCGAAGGTGTCGTCCGTGAAGAGCGCGAAGCGCTTGCCGCCGTGGGCTTCGAAGGCCGCGCGCCAGCCGGCGACCCGCGACTGGAGCGCGCCCAGGTCCAGCACCGCTCCCTCCCGCCGCGCCACGGGGTGCCCGGACGGGCGGCCGTGGACGAGGAGCTCCTCGAGCGCGAGCGGCTCAACCATGGGCGTGCCGTGCGCGCACCCGCTGCCGCACCACCCACTCACCCGCGAACAGCAGGCCCATGAGTCCGTAGGCGATGAGGCCATTGTAGAGCGCCCAGGTCGCGTCGCTCGCCCACAGCGCGGTGATGAGCGCGAGCGCGCCGTTGAGGACGAAGAAGCCGCACCACACCTGCGTCACCCGGCGCGTGTACACCACGCCCGACGGGGGCAGGTCCTTCTCCCGCAGGCGCGCCAGCCGCTCGATCACGCTGGGGGGGTACGCGAGGCTGGTGGCGAAGACGGTGAGCAGCACCGCGTTCACCAGCACCGGGTAGAGCTTCAGGGGCAGCGCGTGGTTGCCCAGCATGCTGGAGCCCGCGAGCACCAGGGCGCCCACCGCGGCCGCGAGCCACATCTTCTCCCGCGTGGCCACCGCGCGCACCACCGCCATGGCCGCCAGGGGCAGCGCCATCCAGCGGGGCTCGAAGTGGCCCAGGCCCAGATAGACGAGCGGCGGGTAGGCGAGGCTCACGAGCCCCAACAGCACCGGGCGCAGACGCTTCACGCGGCGGCGGAGTCGCTGCCGAGCAGCCCGTGCAGCGCGTCCACCACGTCCTGCAGCGTGCGCACGGAGCGGAAGACCTCCGGCGGAACGCGCTGGCCCGCCACCGGCTTCAGGCGCACCAGCAGGTCGATGGCGTCAATGCTGTCGATGTCCAGGTCGTCGTGCAGCCGCGCCTCCGGGATGATGCGCGACGGCTCGATGTCGAAGGTTTCCTGGAGGATGGCGCTCAGGCGCTCGAACAACTCGTCCTTGGTCATGGGGTGACTCCTCGCTCTGGTTTTGGGGGGCTCAGGATCGCGTGCGGTGGGTGCTGACGAAATCCGCGAGCGCCCGCACACTGGCGAAGTGACGGCGGTTCTCCTTGGAGTCGCTCGCCAGCACGACGCCATAGGACTTCTGCAGCGCCAGGCCGAGCTCCAGGGCGTCGATGGAATCCAGCCCCAGTCCCTCGACGAACAGCGGCGCGGCCGGATCGATGTCCTCCGGCGTGAGGTCTTCGAGGTTCAGCGTCTCGATGACCAGTCGCTTGATTTCGTGCTCAAGCTCCAACATGACCCTGGCTCTCCCGGGAGAAGTGATCGTGCAGACGGGTGGTGAGCTGGCGCGCGGCCTTCGCCGCGTCGCCCGCGTCCGCGTCCTTGGACGAGACGGGGATGTCGTCCTCCACGCGGATGATGTAGTGCATGGCCCTCGCGGGCACCTTCCACCACGGCATGCCCTTGGTGAGGCCGCGGGGCTCGCAGAGGATGGTGACGGGCGTGATGTCGCAGGGGCCGCGCACCGCGATGTTGGCGGCGCCGCGCTGCAGCTGCATGGGCCCCTGGAGGGGCGTGCGCGAGCCCTCCGGGAAGATGATGAGGTTGTTGCCGGCCTTCACGGACGCGATGCAGTCCTGGATGAGCCCGGGCCCTGAGTCGTTGCACAGGTAGCGCGTCGCCCGGATGGGGCCGCGCGTGAACGGGTTGTTCGCCAGGCTCGCCTTCACCACGCAGTCCGCGTTGGGGACCAGCGAGATGAGGAACACCACGTCGATGAGCGACGGGTGGTTGGCCAGGATGAGCAGCCCGGAGCGCGACAGCTTCTCCACCCCCTCCACCTCGTAGCGCAGCACGCCCAGGAAGCGCATGTAGCCGATGAAGAAGCGGAAGGAGTGATGCACCGCCAGCCGCGCCAACCGCTGCTGCCGTGCCGGCTCGCGCACGAACAGCTGGAGCAACGGGAAGTAGATGAGCCGCAGGGCCAGCCCGCCCAACCCGAAGGTGGCGAACGACAACCCGGTGGCGAAGATGCGCCACGGTCGATCCAGCGCCTCAAGCATGGCGTTCCCACCGCCAGTGCCGGGCGCCCACCGCGTGCTCCCACCGCGAGGCGCCAGAGACGAGAAAGCGCAGGATGCGCAGGTCCGCTGGGAGTCCGGCCGGCTCCGGCTCCAGGGCCGCCGTATCCGAGGCCGGCCCGGCGGCGCAGCCCAGCCGGACGGTGTTCCCCTCCGTGCCGGCCGTCAGCAGACAGGCCCAGGCATGCGGGAAGGCCACGTCCTGGGAGAAGTGCTCCCAGGGGCTGGGCACGGGCTCGTCGTAGACGACGACCATCACCCGGGGGACGCCGTCCGCCAGCAGGCCGCACGCCTCCATGAAGGCGGCCTCCACCGTCTCCTCGCCCGCGGCGATGGCCCCGTAGGAGGCCGTGTCGCCCCGCGCGATGGAGTAGAGCGCGCCGATGGCGTTGTGCACCGACAGGCTGAAGGACGTGGGCGACAGGGGCTCCGAGCGGGCCAGCTGCGTGAGCAGCTCCACCGAGCGGCCCAGGTCCCCGTAGCGCGAGGCGAAGATCACCGGCGCGTCGGGCGCGTCCGCGTGGGCGCCATAGGCCGCCTGCAACGCGATGCGGCCCAGCCGGTCCACCCGGCGGCGCATCATCGAGGGCATCTCTGTCAGGGCGGGCGTGCCTTCGGCGGGCAGGGGGTGCGGCTTCGCGAGCCACGCTTCCCAGTCGGCAGGGTGAGCGAGGCCGGGGGCCCATGCGGCCCAGCGCTGAACGGAGAATCCCATCATCGTGACGGGGAGGCCCCAAGCGCTCCCAAAGGCAACCTTTACCAAAGCATCCAGAGGGTGACAATTGGGGGTCTCCCCCAGGCGGGCGGAACGCCAGCCGCCTGCCCGTCCCCCTGCACCCGCGCCACCGCAACGGGCTGTTATTCCTGATGAAACGCGCAAATCTTCCTCGGCTTTCAGGTTTTTGCGGGCTTGTCCAGGGGGACGTCAGGAGGGCGCTCCGTGGATCGGAGGATGCCCCTGCCAGGGATTCGGAGCGCGGGGTGGATTCAGGCCCGCGGGTGCGCGTCCCTGACGTCGCGAACGGCCTCGCTATTCACCCGACGTGCGTCATCGCGGTCCGGATGGATTCAGGAGCTCGCGGGTCTTCGCCGCGAGGGTGCGCGTCAGGGTTCGGCGGGGAAGAGGGCGCGCAGCTCCCGCAGCGTGCGGGGGCTGGCGCCACGGGGGCCGGTGACCCAGATGCGCTCGGGCTCCAGCGCCAGCTCGCGCCAGGACACCGCGCCGCCGTCGGGGAGCACCACCTCGCCGTCCAGGCGCACCACCGAGTGGCGCCGGGACACCGCCTCCAGGCCGAACAGCAGCCGCTCCACGTCGGACCAGCGCGCGGGGGTGAACAGGAGGTCCACGTCCGACAGGGGCCGCAGGAAGGACTCGCCCGAACGGTGCTGCCAGGCCAGTGACCCGAACACGCCCACCGTGAGGTCCAGCGCGGCGCCCAGGGCGACGACGTCGTCCAGCGCCGGGCGCCACGCCGCGGGCGCCGCTTCCAGCGCCTCTTGCAGCGTGGGGGGCGCCAGCCAGCGCTCCACGGCCTGCATCGCGACGTGCAGGGACAGGTGGCGGCGGTCTGGCAGCGTGAGGCTCAGCCGCACCTCGTCGTCCCGGTCCGGCACGTCCTGGCGGGCGACGGCGAAGGGCCGGCCCTGCTCACGCCACGCCGTCACCCGCGGGAGGACGTCAGGGCCTGGGGGCGAGCGCAGGTGCTCCTCCCAACCGGGGCCCAGGAATACCCAGTCGTGCCGCACCGGACGTTCACCGTCCATGGGCAGCGGTCTCCTCGGGCCGAGTGGGATGCGGGCCTCCTTCCGCGGCACGGGACGGGGCAACCCCCGGGATTCGCGGCTGCGGAAGGGGAACGGACAACTTCATCCGCTGATTCATTACCCGGATTCATGCCGCCGGTGGGGCCGAACCTGCACGGCCGGGCGCGGTAGCCCCCGCTCTGACGCCACTCCCCGGAATTCGGGGTGGGAGTCCCGCGCACGCGGGGGCTTCAGCGCCAGGGTTAGCGGGGTTTCTGGAGGATGGGGGTGGCGGTGCTCACGTGCTGCCGGCGCATGTCGATGAGGATGTCGTAGTTGCGCGCGTCCGGGGCCACGGGGCCGGCGGCGAAGCGGTAGAGGCCGCTGACGTCCCGCTCCCGGGGGAAGCGCTCCTTGACGAGCGCCTTGAGCATCTCCTTGGCCACCCACTCGGCGTCCACGGACACGGAGCCGAACTCGTCCAGGTAGTGGAACGGCGCGGAGGAGTCCGCCTGCTTCGCGGTGAGCACGAAGACGCGCGGCTTGCGATCCGGGACGACCAGGCTCGCGCCCTGCTCCATCAGCGCCAGCTCCCGGCCCTGGGGCAGGGCGAACAGCTCCAGGGACTGCTCGTGCGCGAGGAAGGCGCTGAAGGCCACGAACCCGGTGAGCAGCCCCGTGGCGATGCGCGGCCCGAACCGGGGCCAGATGGTGCCCACGTTCACCAGCGACGCGGCGAAGAAGACGGCCCACACCCCGGTGAGCGCGTTGAGCGTGCGGTAGGTGGGCCAGCGCTCCCCGGCGAGGAAGCTCACCGAGTACGCCGCCCCCGACAGCGTCACCAGGGCCAGCATCCAACGCCCCACGCCCGTCAGCCCGGAGCGGCGCCCCTCCACCGCGACGCCCACGCCCAGCAGCGTCAGCGTCAGCACCACCATGGCCCAATAGCCGTCCATGTCGCCGACCGGCGCCTCGTTGAGCGCGGACAGGGCGAGCGCGTTGGGGAACACGTGCGTGAGCGCCCAGATGGTCTTGTCCACCCAGTGCTTCTCGAAGGCGAGCCGGGGCGAGGGCGGGAAGACCCCTGATTTGAACAACACCTGGGTGACGAGGTACGCGAGCGCCAGCCCCGCGCCCATGATGAGCAGGTGCTTCGTCATCCACCGCGCGGTGTGCCGCAGCGACACGTCCCGGCGCACCACCAGCGACGCCGCCAGCAGCACCGCGGAGAACAGCCCGCTCACCTGGTAGATGAGCGTCGCGGTGGCCATGGCCCCCACCGCGGCCAGCGCGTGCGGCCAGCGGAGGCGACCTTCCTCTCCCGGGGCTCCGATGGCGCGCCGGGCGAACGCGAACGCCCCCAGCCCCAGCATCAGCGCCACCGCCTGGGGCCAGCAGATGCCCCAGTTGGCGATGACCTGCGCGGAGGGCGTCAGCGTGAGGAACCCCGCCAGGAGCGCGGCGGAGCCGGGCCGCCAGCCCTCCCTTCGCAGCAGCAGGAACACCGCCGCCGCGAGCACGCCCAGCCCGGCCACGCCCATCAGGCGCAGCCCCATCAGCCCGTCGATGCCGCCGGCCGCCTTCGCGGACGCCTCCAGCATCCAGCCGTAGAGCGGGCGGCCCTGGGAGGCGCAGACGCGGAGGATCTTGCCCGGCTCCTCACGCGCCTCGCGCAGGATGGCGTAGTCGTCGCGCAGGCCGTAGCGGTGGATGACCGCGTTCCAATAGATGAGCCAGGGGAGCAGGAGCAGCAGGGCCACGGTGCCGGGAACCACCAGCGCGCGAGGCGTGGGACGCGTCATCAACGAGAAGGCCATTGCGGTTGACGCAGCGTAGCAGATGCCACCCCGCGACTCCTGGAGGAACCGAGACACGGCAGGGTTCCAGTCACGGTGAGAAGTGCGGTGCTCCAAGCACTGGAGCGTCTTCTCCGAACTCCGGGCCCCGGGGCTCGCGGACGACGGTGAGCACGGGCCTGGCATCCGTCAAGGAGGGGGTGAAGAGCGAGGGCTGCTCGGGGTCCGCGAACACCGTGGCGAAGTCCTCCGCGGTGAGGCCACGCGCGAGCCGGGCCGCGAAGGAGTCCTTGAGCAGGCGGACGTAGTACTCGGCATCGTAGTCGCGCGGGTCGTCGCCCGCGGGCTCGCCCGGCGCGGGGCGCGGGCCGGGCTCTCCGTCCTCGGTGTCGTGTTCCGGAAGCAGGCCCGCCCGGCCGCCCGAGGCGCGGTAGATGCGCACGCGCTCGCCCAGGGACCAGTGTTCGCGGCCGTTGGTGAGCAGCGCCTCGTAGGGCAGCTCCCGGCGCTGCTTGCGCGTGGCCAGGTACTGCGCGGGGGACTTGGTCAGCCGCACCTGGGCGGTCACCTCGTAGGTGGGCACCCGCCGCTTGCGCAGCGCCATCACCGCGTCCACGTAGGTGTCGCGCACGGCGCGCACGTCCCCGGACAGCAGGTGCTGGAGGGCGCGGCGCAGGAAGTCCTCGCCGAAGGGCTCCGCGCGGCTGGAGCGGAACGCCACCCCGCGCAGCAGCAGGGGCCCGGCGTAGGGCCGCAGCGCGTAGTTCTTGGGTTCGTGCGACAGCATCGCGGCGTAGCGCCCGTCGAACTCCAGGCGCACGCGCGGCGGCAGCAGGGCCGCGACCTCCGACACCACGCGGCGCTCGTCGACCTCCGTCCAGGTCTCCGGCACCGCGAAGTAGACGCCGTCCGTGTCGGCCTCCAGCAGCGTCACCCCGCGCTTCGCCAGCTCGCGGCACAAGAGGCCCAGCACCTCGCGCCCGCGCCGCGTCACCTCGTTGGCGGCGTGCACGTCCGAGAAGCGCGTGAGCCCCATGGCGCCCATGTAGCCGTAGGCGGAGTTGACGATGAGCTTCATCGCCGCGGACAGCGCCTCGTTCGTGTGGCGCTCCGGGGAGCCCGGAGGGGCCTTCTTCGCCTTCGCCTTGGCGTCCAGGCGCTGGTCCACGAGCCGGTCTACCAGCGACAGCAGCACGTTGAGCCGGTCGCGCTTCGGACCGATGCGGTACTGGCGCATCAGGGACGGGTACAGGCTGGCCACGTCCGCCTTCACCACGTGGCGCGCGACCCCGCAGGCGAAGAGGTGCAGCGCCGCGCCGCTGTGGGACGTGCCGTCGCCGGACTCATGGGCGGGGAGCGCCGCGCCGGAGCGCAGGTAGGCGCGCACCAGCAGCGGATCCAACACGCCCGTCGCCGGGCCCGCGTCCGCCAGCCGTTCGTATCGCCGGGGGGCCATGCGCGCGAGCGCGAACACCGCGCCGCCGAGCAGGTGCGCGAGCCCCGCGGCCTCCGTCACGTCCTCGCGCGCGTAGCGGCGCACCCGCTCTGGATCCCTGCCGAAGACTTCGTGCACGCGCGCGCCGGGGATGAGCTCGCGGTCGGGGCCCGACAGGCCCAGGTGCCGGGCCACCGCCTTGAGGCCGTGGCCGGGCAGGTCGCGGGCGGAGAAGTCGTGGCGGCGCACGGCGTCCAGCGTGTCGATGAACTCACGGCCGGGGACGGTGTAGCGCGCGCGGCGCATGGCGTCCGCCTCGCGGCCTCCAGGACCCCGGTTCAGCGCGGCGCCTCGGGCGGAGGGCCGGTGCCGCAGCCCTGGCAGGCCCGCGCGACCCAGCGCCAGCGACACGTTCAACCGCTTCGCGCGCTGGTCCAGGAAGGGCAGGTCGAAGCCGTGCAGGTTGTGGTTCTCCACCACGTCGGGGTCCGCCTCGCGGATGCGCGCGACCAGCCGACGCAGCAGGTCCGCCTCGCCCGCGTCACCGTCCGCCGTCACCTCCAGCGTCTCCGCGCGCCCTTCGGGGTCCCGCAGCGCGACCAGGAAGATGCGGTCCTTCGACGGGTCCAGGCCGGTGGTCTCCAGGTCGAACTGGAGCCGGCGCAGGTCGTCGAAGCCCATGCCTCGGAAGTACGTGCGCCCGGTGGCCACCAGGTATTGCTCCTCCGGGGGCAGCACCAGCACCGCGCCCGGGCCCAGGTCGCGCAGGTGGCCCACGCGCTGGTCCAGCCGCCTGGACGCGCCCTTCAGCACCGCGGACGCCAGCGCGCGGCCATCCTCCGCGCTCACCACGAACCGCAGCGCCCCGGGCCCCTCCAGCTCCCGGTACGTCACCGCGCCCGCCACGGGGGGCGTGCCCTCGCGCCGCAGCGCCGGGCCCAGGTGCTCCAGGTCCTGGAGCGACGCGAGCAGCACCCAGGGCCGGTACCTCGCGTCCTCGCGCTGCCGCGCGTGCGTGCCCGGCTGCTGCTTCCAGATGAAGGCGCGGCCATCCGGCTCCGCCCACACGGACACGATGCCCGGCGTGGGGTCCCACCCCCACAACCACTCGTCCTCCAGCGGATGGGGCGGGATGGCCATGGGGGAGAGGAGGTCGGGGAGGGGATGCGGCGGGGCGGGGGCCCCGCTCCGGAGGCTCTTAGGCGCCCCGGCCGCAGGGGCGCAAGTGCGGGAGACCCCAGGCATCCCGGCGCTGTCGGAAGGGCTTCGCATCACGGGTGTTTCCCCGCAGCTTGAGGCCCCCGGCTGACAGCCGTATGTCAGGATACCCAGGCCATGCAGCGAACCGAGCGTCTTTTCGCCCTCGCGGAGTACCTGAGGGGCCGTCGCACCGGCGTCACCGCGGAGGTGCTGGCGGAGCGCTTCAGCGTGACGGTGCGGACCATCTACCGGGACCTGGACGCGCTGCGCGCCGCCGCGCTGCCGGTGGGCGCGGAGCGGGGCCGGGGCGGTGGCTACGCGCTGGACCGGGGCTACAGCCTGCCGCCGGTGAACTTCACCGCGCGCGAGGCGGCGCTGGTGGTGGCGCTGGGTCGCTTCGCCATCGACATGCGGCTGTTGCCCTTCACCGGGACGCTGGAGTCCGCGCTGGACAAGGTGCGCTCGGCGCTGTCCACCTCCGCGCAGCGTGAGTTGCTGGCGCGGCTTCGGGAGCTGACGTTCCTGGGCGTGCCGTCGCTGCCCACGCGCAAGCCCGTGCGCGAGGCGCTGGAGCGCGCGTGGTTCGAACGCCAGCCCCTGCGCATCACCTACGTGGACGGCGACTTCCTGGAGACGGTGCGCGAGGTGCGCATCGAGTCCGTGGTGATGGACCGGCACGAGACGCGGCTGGACGCGGTGGACCTCGCGTCCGGTGAGCGGCGCCACTTCCGGTTGGACCGCATCACCCGCGCGGAAGTGATGGGGTGAGACGGCCGTCCTCGAGTCGTGCGTCCGGCCCCGCGAAGCGGACAGGCGCGCGCCGTCACCCAGGGCCCAATCACACACGGGATTGAGTCACGCGGCGTGACGTCGTCGCCAGACGTCGTGATTTGGCCGGAAAGTGGCTCAAACATGTTTTCTCCTGGCGTGGTGTGACAGGGGGTGTTGCTCAGCCCGCAAGCCGTGTGTGTGACGCCACGGGATGGGCCGGGCTGTGTCATCGGGTGCGTCGGACTGATGTATGGAATGTTTCACGAGACGGGACGGCGACTCTTCCTTCGCCGCACGTTGTCGTGCCGCCTGTCGTTGGGAGGGGTCCCATCACCATGTCGCTTCAAACCTTCGTGCCGCTGCGTGGGGAACGCTCACGCTTCCGTGTGTTGTCGCTCTGCGCGACGTTGATGTTGTCGGCCTGTACGGAGACGACGGGCGATGCGGCCACGGGACCCGAGGGCCCGCAGGGGCCCGCGGGTGCGACGGGGCTCCAGGGCCCGGCAGGCCCGCAGGGCGAACAGGGGCCCGCGGGCGAGCCCGGCCTGATGGGGCCTCAGGGCGAAACAGGCCCCGCGGGTTCGGGGGCTCCGGGTCCGCAGGGGCCGGTGGGACCGCAGGGGCCCGCGGGCGCGACGGGCCCCCAGGGGCCCATCGGCTTGATGGGACCCATGGGGCCGCAGGGCGTCGTGGGGCCCACGGGGCCTGCCGGCGTGAAGGGGGACACGGGCGCGAAGGGCGACGCCGGCGCGGCGGGTGCAAAGGGGGACACCGGCGCGGCGGGGGCGAAGGGCGACACGGGCGCGGTGGGCCCGACCGGCCCCACGGGCGCGGCGGGGGCGAAGGGCGACACGGGCGCGAAGGGAGACACCGGCGCGGCGGGGGCGAAGGGCGACACGGGCGTGAAGGGGGACACGGGCGCGGCGGGTCCACAGGGGCCGGTGGGCCCGACCGGTCCCACGGGCGCGACAGGCCCCGCCGGGCCGACAGGCCCCATGGGGTCGGCGGGCACGCTGGGCCTCTATGGCGACGGTTCCGGAGGGGCGTTCAGCGTGGGCATGGGCCAGACGGTGGACCTCACCACCCCGAGCGGCGTGGCCCAGCTTCCCATGGGCTTCAACATCCAGTTCAGCAACATCAACATCGCGGGCACGCTCGTCGTCCCCAGCGGCACGGTGCTGCGCTCGACGGGTGACATCACGGTGAGCGGGACGATCACCGTGGCGCCGGGCGCGGAGGACCTGGGGGGAGGCGGGGCGCCCACGGGCGTCGCCCGGACGGCAGCGGGTACCTACAAAGGTGGCGTGGGGCTGACCTCGTTCCAGGGAGCCCAGGTGCGCAGGGTCCAGACCGCGGCGGGCGGGGCTGGCGCGCGCCTCTACGAGGGCGCCGGGGCGGACGGCGGCGCGGGGGGGGGCGCGGTGCTGCTGGCCGCGCGCGGCAACATCCGGATCAACCCGGGCGGCGTCATCAACGCCATCGGCCAGAACGGCGTGAATCCGCAGACGGCCGGACAGGGCATCGTGGGCACGGGCGGCGGTGCTGGCGGCATCGTGCTGGTCGCGGCGAAGGGCAGCATCACCCTGGGGGGGACCATCCGTGCGCAGGGCGGCAATGGCGCGGACGGCTTCAACGGCAACGGCGGCTCAGGCGAAGGCGGCGGCGGCGGTGGCGGTGGGGGCATCGTCCACTTCATCGCCTCCTCGTCGGCCAGCGTGACGGGAACCGTGATGGTGTCGGGTGGAGGGGCGGGCATCAACGCGCCGCCTTCGTCGGGCACGGCCATCACTCCGGGAGGCGGTGGTGGGGGCTGCGGTGGCACGGGAGGAAACGCGGGTGGCACCGTGCCGACGACGAACACGGTGGTGACCGCTTCCGCGGGGACGGCTGGCTACTTCCTGCAGACCGTCGCCCCCGAGCCGGAGTCGCTGCTGGGCCTGTGAGTCCAGGGGCCGCTGGGACCGGTGTTCATCCGGTCCCGGAGTCCCTGCCGGTGCGCTCCCGCGGAGCGCCAGCCCAGGCCGCCAGCGCCCGCTCGTGCGTCCAGGGTGAAGAGGAAGGCCTCGTCTTCGCGCGTGACGAGCCACAGGTCGTACGCGTGGGCCGCGTCACGGGCGCCTTCCAGGTGTCACGGGGGCTTCGCGTGGGGACCGCCGGCGCGAACGAGGGGACGAGGCCCCGTGCGCATGGCGAAGAGGCTTCCGGCCCTCGTTCCCTCATGCCGGACGGAGGCGGGGGTTCGGTGCTCTAGTGCGCACCTCCTTCTCTCCCGGAGGTCCACCCGGTGCCATCCCGTCTTCCGCCTCACGTGCGCATCGCCATCGCGGGCGCGGGCTTCGCTGGCCTGGGCATGGCCATCCGGCTGAAGCAGGACGGCATCGACGACTTCGTGGTCCTGGAGCGCGCGGACGACGTGGGCGGCGTCTGGCGCGACAACGTCTATCCCGGTTGTGCGTGTGATGTGCAGTCGCTGCTGTACTCGTTCACCTTCGCGCCCAACCCCGGCTGGTCGCGTGCGTACTCGCCGGGGGCGGAGATCCATGCGTACCTGCGCGACTGCGTGCGGCGCTTCCACCTGGCGCCGTTCCTGCGCTTCGGGCATGCCGTCCGCTCCGCGCGGTGGGACTCCGTCCGGAATCACTGGGTGCTGGACACAACCCAGGGACCGCTCACCGCGGACGTCTTCGTGGCCGCGGTGGGGGCGTTGAGCGAGCCCGTCATCCCGCCCCTGCCCGGCTTGGATCGCTTCCGCGGCAAGGTGATGCACTCGGCGCGCTGGGACACGGGCCACGCGCTGGCCGGGCGCGCGGTGGGCGTGGTGGGCACGGGCGCGTCCGCGGTGCAGTTCGTCCCGGAGATCCAACCGGCGGTCGGCCGGCTCGTCCTCTTCCAGCGGACACCCGCGTGGGTGCTGCCCCGGGGCGACCAGCCCATCAGCGCCCTGCGCAAGGCGCTATACCAGCGCGTCCCGGGCGCCCGCTGGCTGGCGCGCGAGGGCCTGCGCATCCTGCGCGAAGGCATGTCGCTGGGGTTCCAGTACCCGTGGATCCTGCGCCTCGCGCAGCGGTGGGCGCTGCGGCACCTGTCGCGCGTGGTGCACGACCCGGCGCTGCGTGCCCGGCTCACGCCGAGCTACACGATGGGCTGCAAGCGCATCCTCATCTCCGATGCGTACCTCCCAGCCCTCACCCGGACGAACGTGGAGGTCGTCACGCCCCGCATCCGCGAGGTGACCGAGGACGCGGTGGTCACGGAGGACGGCACCACGCACCCGGTGGACACGCTCATCTTCGGCACCGGCTTCCAGGTGACGGACATGCCGCTGGGGCACCATGTCCAGGGCCGGGACGGCCGCACGCTCGCGCAGGTGTGGGCGGGCAGCCCCAAGGCCCACCTGGGCACCACCGTGAGCGGCTTTCCCAACCTGTTCCTCCTCCAGGGGCCCAACACCGGCCTGGGCCACACCTCCGTGCTGCTGATGATGGAGGCCCAGCTGGACCATGTGCTGGGCGCGCTGCGCTACCTGGACGCGCGGGGCGCCGCCGCCGTGGAGCCCCAGCCTGGAGCCCAGGACGCCTTCGTGCGGGAGATGGACGCGCGCCTGTCCCGCACGGTGTGGAACCAGGGCGGCTGCCGGAGCTGGTACCTGGACGCCACGGGCCGGAACGCCGCGCTCTGGCCGGGCACCACCTCCGCGTATCGCCGCCGGGTGGAGCACTTCGATCCCTCCGAGTACATCACGCTCCCCCGTCCTGCCTCCCGGTCGACGGGCCGCTCCTGAGCCGGGCGCCCGCCGTCGGCGAGGTGCGGGTGTGCCGCGAGGTGGGGGCGTTCGGCGTGGGCACGGTGCTCAACGCGAAGACGGCGCGCAGCCAACTGCTGGGCGGCATCGTGATGGGCATCGGCATGGGGTTGATGGAGGAGACGCAGCTGGATTCGCGCTCGGCGCGCTTCATCACCCAGGAACCGGCGGACGACCACGTGCCGGTGAGCCCGGACGTGCCGGACATCGACGCCATCTTCGTCCCGGAGCGTGACCCCCACGTGAACGCCGTGGGCGCCAAGGGCCTCGGTGAAATCGGCATCACGGGGACGGCCGCCGCCCCCGCCAACGCCATCCACCACGCCACCGGCCGGCGCATCCGCGAGCTGCCGCTCACCCTGGACAACGTGCTCGCGACGTCCTTCTCTCCGCCGTGATCGCGGCCTGTGTCCTTACGGCAGGGGGGACGCGGGGGCGCGGTGCGCCAGGGAGTCCGCCAGCGCGCGGATCGCGTTCGCGTGGGCCTTCCACAGGTCCTTGCCGGCGTGGAAGACGTCCAGCGGGTGCTGGGGCGGGAGGCCCTTCGCTTCGAAGTTCCGGCCGCCGGTGTCGGTGTAGTGCTCGTTCGACAGGTGGACCGTCCACCCGTTGGGCAGCGGCTTGACCAGCACGTCGGAGAAGGCGCCGCGCGTCGGGGTCCCCACCTGGACGACCTGCGGGAGCGCATGCATGGCCAGCGTGAGGACCTCTCCGGCGCTGACGGTGACGTCGCTCGTCACCACGTGGACCGGACCGTGGAAGGACGGACGCGACGAGGGCTGGAGGATGAACCGCTGGAGCGGGACGTCCTTCGCCCCCCGCGCCCATTTGGAGTACGCGGTCCGGGGCCGGTCCGTGAAGCGCTCCGCGATGGCTCGCGCGATGACATCGTGGCCACCCCGGTTGTTGCTCACGTCCAGGATGACCGAGTCCGCCTCCGCGAAGGCCGTCAGCGCTTCATCCAGGACCGGCTCCAGCGCGGCCAGCTCCTGCGCGGGCGTGGGGGCGTTCCCCTCCGCCGCGGCGGCGAAGCCCCCCAGCGTCAGGACGTTGAGGTAGCCGACGCGGGGCGCGGCGAAGCCCCAGAAGACGCGCTGGTTCGCGACGAAGTTCCCCTGCCCGCGCAGCACCGACTGGAGGATGCCGTCGCGATAGGCGCGCATCCAATCCCGATGCACCTCCCGCGCGGGACGGCCCGTCACGATGGCCGCCTGCTCCAGGATGGCGAAGGTCCCCGTGGCGCGCGGCTCGTACTTCAGCGTCTCCGAGGACGCCGCGTCCGCCAGCAGCTCCACGTGCGCGTCGTTCAGGGAGCGCAGCGCGTCCGCGAAGAGGGTGAACAGCGCGGGCCCCTCCATGCCCGGCGTGACATGGGGGCGCTGGGCGTCCAGCCGCGCGAGCCAGTCCGGCCCGCGCTCGGGGAAGTAGGCGTAGTGCTCCGCGAAGGTCGCCCGGAACACATCGAAGAGCTCCAGGGCGCTCCACACTCGCGGCGAGTCGCAGTCCGGGGGCAGGGCGGCCACCCGGTCGAAGCGGTAGCGCGTCTCTCCCGGCGCGGCGAGGAAGTCCCGGCTGTCCTCCGAGGGGCCCGGCTCCTGCACCCCGAACCGCTCCTTCAGCCGCGCCGGGGACGCGGGATCCGGATAACACCCGGCGGCCGTCTGGTGGTGCAGGCGCATGCCCTCCGGCGTCACCGTGAGCAGCCACCCATGGCCGCGCGAGCGCCACACGCCATGTCCCTCCAAGATGGCGTCCTCCAGGACGGCGCGGGGTGCGGCACAGGAGGCCAGCAGCCCCGCGAGCAGCAGGAGCACCCGGCCTCCTCGGCGTGGTCCACGCCCTGCGCTATAAACCTCGCGCCGAATGGCGGTGGCGTGCCCGCCGACGGGAGACATCATGGGTGGAGTCGCTCGGAAGTTGGGATGGGTGGGGCTGGCCCTGGTGGGGGCCTTCAGTCTGGGGGTGGTGGCGCTGCACCGGGGCGAATCCATCAACGCCATCTGGCTGGTGGTCGCCTCGGTCGCGGTGTTCATGTTGGGATATCGCTTCTACGGCCGTTTCATCGCTGAAAAAGCGCTGCGCGTGGATCCCACCCGCGCCACCCCCGCCGAGCGCCGCGACGACGGCCTGGACTACGTGCCCACGGACCGGTGGGTGGTGTTCGGCCACCACTTCGCGGCCATCGCGGGCGCCGGGCCGCTGGTGGGGCCGGTGCTGGCGGCGCAGATGGGCTACCTGCCCGGCACGCTGTGGATCCTGGTGGGCGTGGTGGTGGCGGGCGCGGTGCAGGACTTCGTGACGCTGTTCCTGTCCGTTCGCCGCGACGGCAAGTCGCTGGGCGACATGGTGCGCATGGAGCTGGGCCCGGCGGCCGGCGTGACGGCGATGGTGGGCGTGCTGATGATCATGATGATCATCCTCGCGGTGCTGGCGTTGGTGGTGGTCAAGGCGCTGGCGCACAGCCCTTGGGGCACCTTCACCGTGGCGATGACCATCCCCATCGCCGTGCTGATGGGCCTCTCCCTGCGCTACGTGCGCCCGGGCCGCGTGTTGGAGGTGTCCATCGTCGGCTTCGTGCTCCTGATGCTCAGCATCTGGCTGGGCGGTCAGGTCTCCCAATCCGCGGTCTGGGGGCCGTGGTTCACCTTCGACAGCCGCACGCTGGCGTGGTGGCTCATCGGCTACGGGTTCTGCGCGGCGGTGCTGCCGGTGTGGCTGCTGCTCGCGCCTCGCGACTACCTGTCCACCTTCCTCAAGATCGGCACCGTGCTGCTGCTGGCGGTGGGCATCGCGCTGGCGGCGCCGGACCTGCGCATGCCGGCGGTGACGAAGTTCGTGGATGGCACCGGGCCGGTGTTCTCCGGCAGCCTGTTCCCGTTCCTGTTCATCACCATCGCGTGTGGCGCGGTGTCCGGCTGGCACTCGCTCATCGCGTCGGGCACCACGCCCAAGATGCTCGCCACGGAGGCGGACGCGCGCATGGTGGGCTACGGCGGCATGCTGATGGAGGCCTTCGTCGCCATCATGGCCCTCATCGCCGCGTCGGTCCTGGATCCGGGCGTCTACTTCGCGATGAACTCGCCCGCGGCGCTGATCGGCACCAGCGCGACGCAGGCGGCGACGACGCTCAGCCAGTGGGGCTTCGTCATCACCCCGGAGGTGCTGGATCAGACGGCGCGCGACATCGGAGAGACGACCATCCTGTCGCGCGCAGGCGGCGCGCCCACGCTGGCGGTGGGCATGGCGCAGATCCTCCACGGGCTGGTGTCCGGGCAGGGGATGATGGCCTTCTGGTACCACTACGCCATCCTCTTCGAGGCGCTCTTCATCCTCACCACCGTGGACGCGGGCACGCGGGTGGGGCGCTTCATGATCCAAGAGCTGGCGGGCCTGGTGTACGCGCCCCTGAAGCGCACGGAGTCCTGGGGCGCGAACCTGCTGGCCACCGCGCTGTGCGTGTCCGCCTGGGGCTATTTCCTCTATCAGGGCGTGGTGGACCCGCTGGGCGGCATCAACACGCTGTGGCCGCTGTTCGGCATCGCCAACCAGATGCTCGCCGCGGTGGCGCTCACGCTGGGGTGCGTGGTGCTGGTGAAGATGAAGCGCGAGCGCTACGTCTGGGTACCCGCCATTCCCGCCGCGTGGCTGGTGCTGTGCACGCTCACCGCCGGCTTCCAGAAGGTGTTCGGCGCTGACGTGCGCGTGAGCTTCGTCGCCCACGCACGGGCCTTCTCCCAGGCGGTGGCGGAAGGACGCCTCATCGCCCCCGCGAAGTCGGCGGAGGAGATGGAGCGCATCATCACCAACGATTACGTCGATGCGGCCCTCACCGTGTTCTTCATGGCCGTCGTCGTGGCGACGGTGCTCTTCGGAGTGCGCGCCATGCTCGCGGCCCGGCGCTCGGCGGTGCCCACCGCGCAGGAGACGCCCTACGTGGCCACCGCCCGGGAGGCAGCGTGATGCGCGGCCCGGTCCAGAGGCTGCGACACGGCTGGCGCCAGGCCGTGCGCATCGCGCGCCAGATGATTGGCGTGCCCGACTACGACACCTACGTCGCTCACATGCGCCGTCATCACCCAGACCGCTCGGTGATGACCTACGCCGAGTTCTTCAACAACCGGCTCCAGGCGCGGTACCGGGCAGGGGGCGGCCGGTGCTGCTGAAGCGATGCGCCTGGGCGCTTCGCGTGGGAGCGCCGCTCGACCGCCCGGGAACAGTTCGCTGCCCGGCGCCATGGAGCCGGTCGCGCGGCAGCCGGGTCTCCGTCGCGAGACCCGGGCCCGCTGTTTCCTAGCGGCCCTCCCGCTGCGCTCCCGCGAGGGCTTCACGAAGCTTCGCGGCGAGCACGCCGACGTGGGGCGACTTGAGGAAGGAGTAATGGTCTCCGGGCACCTTCTCCAGGTCCAGGCGTCCCGGGGCGAAGGCCTCCCAGCCGTGATCCCAACGGGAGTCCTCCGCCTCGAACAGGGTGAACGGCCCGCTGGCCTGGGGCGGCTCGTAGACCCAGGCCGCGTGCAGGTGGACCTCGAACGCGTGGCGCATCTCACGCAGCGGCTGCTCCGCCGCGAACAGCGGCTGGCTCGCCTGCTCCAGCGCCTCCATCCACTCGGTGGGCGACCGGCCCTCGTGGGGAGGCAGCGGCTGTCCCGACACGCGCAGCAGATCCTCCAGGAACAGCGCGCTCAGCCGCGTCTTCGCGCTCACGTCATCCGGGTTGCCCGCGTGCAGGCTCGCGGACGTGTCGAGCAGCGCGAGCAGTGAGACGGTCTCTCCCGCTCGCCGCAGCTGGTGCGCCATCTCCCACGCCACGCTGCCTCCCATGGACCAGCCGCCCAGCAGGTAGGGGCCGTGCGGCTGCACCTCTCGCACCGCCTGCACGTACAGCGCCGCCATCTCCGGGATGGATTCGCAGGGGCGCTCCGCGCCGTCCAGGCCGCGCGCCTGGAGGCCGTAGAACGTCTGTGCAGGCCCCAGGGCCCGCGCCAGCTCCGCGTACGGAACGACGCCGCCTCCCACCGCGTGGACGCAGAAGAAGGGCCGTCCTCCCTGGCCTTCCTGGAGCCGCACCAATGGCGTCCACGGCTCGCCGCCGTCGCGCAGCAGGTTCGCCAGGTGCTCCACCGTCGCGTTCTGGAACAGCGCCGTCACCGGCAGCGGCCGGCCCAGGCGAGCGCGGATGGCCGACTGCAACCGCAGCGTCAGCAGCGAGTGGCCGCCCAGCTCGAAGAAGTCGTCGTGCACGCCGATGGGGCTCACCCCCAGCAGCTCCTCCCAGATGCGCACGAGCCGCAGCTCCAATGGCGTGCGCGGCCCCACCAGGGCGCGGGCTGGATCGCGGTTCACCTCCGGTGCCGGCAAGGCCTTGCGGTCCACCTTGCCCACGGGGTTCAACGGCAGGCGCGCCAGTCTCACGAAGGCGGACGGCATGAGGTGCGTGGGCAGCCGCTCCGCCAGCGCCGGACGCAGCGTGGTCAGATCCACGCTCGCGCCCACCACGTACGCGACCAGCTGGCGGTTTCCCGGTGTGTCCTCGCGCACCTCGGCCACCGCGTCGTCCACGCCGGGGAGCTGGTTCAGCGCCGCCTCCACCTCGCCCAGCTCGACGCGGAAGCCGCGCAGCTTCACCTGCGTGTCCGCTCGCCCCAGGAAGTCGAGCTGCCCGTCGGACCGCCAGCGCGCCCGGTCCCCGGTGCGGTAGAGCCTTGCGCCCGGGAGGGGGCCGTACGCGTCCGGGATGAACCGCGAGGCGGTCAGGGCTGCGTCGTTCAGGTAGCCCCACGCGAGCCCGTCGCCCCCCAGGTACAGCTCGCCCTCCACGCCCACGGGCACCAGCGCCTGCTCCGCGTCCAACACATACGCCAGCGTGTTCGCGATGGGCCTCCCGATGGGCACCGGCCGGCTGACGTCCTCGAGCCCCTTCAGCGGGTACGCGGTGGAGAACGTGGTGTTCTCCGTGGGCCCGTAGACGTTGCTGAAGCGATAGCCCGCCTCCAGCATCCGCCGCGCGGCCGGCAGCGACATGATCTCGCCTCCAGTCATCAGTTGCCGCACGCGCATCAGCGCCTGGGGATGCGCCACCACCAGTTGCTCGAAGAGGGCCGTGGTGAGGAACAACGTCGTGATGCCCCGCGTCTCCAGCGCCCGCGCCAGCTCCTCCAGCGAGGGAGGCCGAGCCCCCATCACCACGAGCTTCGCCCCATGCAGGAGCGCGCCCCACAGCTCCAGCGTGGCGGCGTCGAACGAGATGGGGGCCAGCTGGAGCCAGACCTCCTCTGGCCCGAAGCGCGTGAACGCCGCTCCCTTCACCAGCCGCACCATCCCGCGATGGGCGATGCAGACACCCTTGGGCTGCCCGGTGCTCCCGGAGGTGTACATGACGTAGGCCAGCGCATCGGCGGGCACGGGGAGCCGCAAGGGCTCCGGCGACTCGTGGGCGAACAGGCTCCAGGAGGGCTCCAGCGGCACCACCCGCGCGCCCAGGTCGGGCAACTTCGCCTCCAGGCCCGGCTGCGCGAGCAGCACCTGGATCCGCGTGTCCCGCGCCATGAAGGCCAGCCGCTCCGCGGGGTAGGTTGGATCCAACGGCACGTAGGCGCCGCCTGCCTTCAGGATGGCGAGCGTGGCCACCACCATCTCCAGCGAGCGATGGGTGCACAGGCCCACCAGCGTTCCTCCGCGCACCCCCAGCGCGCGCAGGTGCCGGGCGAGCTGATTGGCGCGCGCCTCCAACTGGGCGTACGTCAGGTGCCGCTCCTCGAACTCCACCGCGATGGCTCCAGGTGCGCGCAGCGCCTGCGCCTCGAAGAGGTCCGGGAGGGATGACTCGCGCGGGTACTGGACCCGCGTGTCGTTCCAGACGAGGAGCTGTTCGCGCCGCTCGTCGATGGACAGCAGCGGCAGCCCGCGCAGGGGGCGCTCCGGTTCGGCGATGGCAGCCTCCAGCAGGCGGGTGAAGTGCTCCGCCATGCGCGCCACCGTGGCCCGCTCGAAGAGGGCGGTGTCGTACTCCCAGCTGAAGCGAAGGCCGTCTGGCCGCTGGGTGGCGAAGACGGTGAGGTCGAACTTCGCCATCCCTGTCTCGACGTCCAGCGGCTCCACGCGCAGGCCGGGAATGGAGGCAGGGGGACCGCCCGCGTTCTGGAGCGCCATCACCACCTGGAACAGCGGCGAGCGGCCCAGGTCTCGCGCGGGCTGGAGCGCGCCGACCAACTTTTCGAAAGGCACGTCCTGGTGGGCGAAGGCGCCCAGGCTGGTCTCCCGCGCCAGGTCCAGGAGGCCGTGGAAGCTCACGTCCCGGGGAGCGTGAATCCGCAGCGGCAGGGTGTTGACGAAGAAACCCACCAGGCCCTCCAGCTCCTGACGGTGGCGGCCCGCGAGCGGCGCGCCGATGACCAGATCCTCCTGGCCGCTGTAGCGGGCCATGAGCGCATGGAAGCCCGCGAGCAGCACCATGAAGGGCGTCACCCCACGGCGCTGGCCCAGGGCCTCGATGGCGCGGGAGAGTGCCAGCGATGCCTGGGCCGGAAGGTGCGCCCCCTGGAACGTCCGCACCGGGGGACGTGGCAGGTCCGTGGGCAGCGCGATGAAGGGCGGCGCGCCCTGGAGCCGGGCCCTCCACCATTCCAGCCGCGTCTCCACCTCGCCGGCCGCCCGCTCGTCGCGTTGCCAGCGCGCGAAGTCCGCGGGCTGGAGGGGCAGGGGCTCCCACGTCACCGGGGGGCCGCCCGTGGCCGCGGCGTAGTGCGCCATCAGCTCCCGCTCCATCACGCCCAGGGACCAGCCGTCGCTCACGATGTGGTGCAGGGTGACGAGCAGCGCGTGCTCCTCCGGCCCCACGCGCACCAACGTCGCGCGCAGCAGCGGCCCCTGCTCGAGGTCGAAGGGGGCGCGCACCTCCGCCTCCGCGCGCCGCGTGAGCGCTTCCTCCGACGCCACCTGTTCCCGCTGGAGCGGGAGGTCCAGCGCCGGTGCGATGCGCTGCTCCGGCTGGCCCTGGTGCTCCACGAAGGTGGCTCGCAAGGCCTCATGGCGCCGCACGAGCATCTGGAGGGAGTGCTCCAGCGCGTCGGCGTCCAGCGGCCCCTTCCAGCGCGTGAACCAGGGCAGGTTGTACGTGAAGCCGCCCGGCTCCAGCCGGGTGAGGAACCACAGGCGCGTCTGCGCGAAGGACAGCGGCGCGGCTCCGTCCCGGGGGCCGGCCCTGAGCACCGGCGGTTCCTGCCGCTCCGCTCCGCGCACGAGCGTCGCGAGGTGCCCGGCCAGCGACTCCACCGTCGGATGTTCGAACAGCGCCCGCACGGGCAGCTCCACCTGGAGCCGCTGGAGCAACCGCGCCGTCACGCGGATGGCCAGCAGCGAGTGGCCACCCCGCTCGAAGAAGTGGTCGTGCGCGCCCACGCGCGCCACGCCGAGGAGCGCGGCGAAGGCGTCCGCCACCTCCTGCTCCAGCGGCGAGCGCGGGGCGACGAAGCCGCCCGCCCCTGTGTCGTCGTCCCCGGGAGCGGGCAGCGCGCGCCGGTCCAACTTCCCGCTGGGCGTGAGGGGAAACGCGTCCAACAGCACGAACGCCGAGGGCACCATGGCGTCCGGCAGCCGCTCACGCAGCGCCGCCTTGAGCGCCGCCGGCTCCACTTCCGCCCCTGGCTGCGGCACCACATAGGCCACCAGGTGCTTGCCCCGCGTCTCATCCTCGCGGGCCACCACCGCCACGTC